>JAZLCS010000001.1:0-9667 GCA_045614385.1 Acutalibacteraceae bacterium
AATAAAGGTGTTGTATGTTATCGTTCAAAAAAATCGAGCTGTCGGATATTCCTTTATTGAAAGCATATTTCAATTCATATCCTGCAAGACAGTGTGACAGAGCTGTCGGCTCAACTGTTATGTGGCGCGATTATTTTGATAATCGCTATGCAATTATTGACGGCACAATTATACTCTCTGCAAAATTCAAAAATGAAATCTGCTTTTCTTTCCCCAGCGGCAGAAACATTGACAAAGCACTTGAAGCAATTGAAGAATACTGTTCATCTTTAAATATTCCGATTGTCCTTTGCTCTGTTAACAAAAAAGAGCTCCCTTTCCTGTTATCCAAATATCCCGAAAGTGAATTTGATGCCGACAGAGATTGGTTTGATTATCTTTATGAAAAAACTGCAATAATGAATCTTATCGGCAAAAAATATGCAACGCCGAGAAACCATATAAACAAATTCAAAAAGCTCTATGCTGATTACGAATTTAAAGCAATAGAAAAAACAGATATACCCGAACTTGTTAACTTTACTCGCAACTTTACTTTTAACGCTGAAAAAGACGAAAGCGCAAATCTTGAACTTCAGATGTGCATTGAGGTTCTTGAAAATTACGAAGCTTACAGCATGCTCGGAGGTGTGCTGAGAGTTGGCGATAAAACCGTCGGATACTCAATCGGTGAAATCATCGGCGACACGCTTTTCTGTCATATCGAAAAAGCCGATATATCATTTTCGGGCGCGTATCAGATGTTGACAAACAGTTTTTTACGCATGTATGCATCGGGCGATGATATTAAATATGTTAATCGCGAAGAAGATTGCGGCGACGAAGGTCTGAGAAAATCAAAGCTTTCTTATAACCCGATTGAATTGCTTGAAAAGAGCACAGTTTTTATCAAGAAAGGATGATTGATGTGAAACTCGGAATTATTAACGGATGGGAAGAAGGCTGTTTCAGGTATGTTAAGGAAAAAGGGCTTGAAGCAGTTGAATTCTGTGTTAATTATAACTACAATGCGGAAGATTTTTTTTCAAGAGCAAATGAAATAAAAAGCTATAGTGACAAATACGGAATTCCCGTTGGTTCAATAGGCCGTTGGGGCATGGAAAGAATCGATGAAAACGGCGAAATCATTCCGGAAGCTCTTCGGAACGATAAATTTCTTATAGATGCCGCTTCGATTCTCAACTGCCCTGTTTACAACTGCGGAGTTAATTATATTGAAGGTTTAAGTTTTCACGATAACTGCGAAAATGCAATCAACTATTTACGTATTCTCATTGATTACGGCAAGGAAAGAAATGTTAAAATTGCTGTCTATAATTGCAGATGGGATAACTTCGTTGTTGAGCCCAAGGTATGGGAGGTTGTGCTTTCCGCCTTGCCCGAACTCGGCATCAAATATGACATTTCACACTGTATCTATCACGACGGTGATTATCTTGCCGAAATGCGTGACTGGGGTGACAGATTCTATCATTTTCATATCAAAGGCTGCGTAAAAATTGAAAACGATGTCTACGACGATGCCCCTGCAGGGCTTGACTCGGTCAACTGGGGCGCTGCAATGGATATTCTTTATACCAAAGACTACAACGGCATGCTTTCAATTGAGCCGCACTCGCGCTATTGGCAGGGCAAAAAGGGGCAGTGGGGAATTGATTACACAATCAATTATTTCAGACCTATGATTATGCCGGAAAATTATGAATATGACGAAAACCCATATATGCCCTAACACAAAGTTATCCCCGCAGATTGATTTCTGCGGGGATATTTTTACATCCAAAACAACTTTTCGCCGTCTGTTTCACACAGGTGTGACATATCGTTTTGCAGGGCAAGCTTTGGCGGTTCGTTATCACAAAAATTAATTTTCGTGATTGAAGCATTATAAATAGAAAGACGCATTGCATCATAAGGGATATTCAGAGCTGCTTTTATCAGCTGATTGAGAAACATGCCGTGAGCAACAACAATAACATTTTCATGATTGCGGTGCTTGGTTTTGATTTTTTCAATCACCTTCTGCGCTCTCTTATAACATTCTTCAGCACTCTCACTAAAATCTTCAAAGCCGCTTTCTGTTGCTCTTACGCCGTTTTCAAGCAAATTATAATCAATTACCATGTCAGCAGAAATGCACTCAGCGGTTTCCACAGCTCTGTCAAGAGGGCTTGAATATAGAGTATATTCATCTTTTAAAACCGCAAACCTCTCCCCTACCGCCTTTGCCTGCATTTTACCATGTGCGGTTAATGGCGGATTTGTTTTATCAAATGCCTCATCTGTTTCTATGTTACCCATGCTCTCGCCGTGACGAATCAGATAAAGTTGCAGATACATTTCATCATTTCTCATTATATTTCCTCCGTTTGTGACGCATCTTACACACAATATAAATTCATATCCCAGCACGGAATATAAGGATGTCTCCGCAGATGAAATTTATAGTCCGGATTAATTCGTGCAATCTGAATCGGGATTTCAAAAATATCCGCACTTTTATGATAGAGCGCAATGTTCAGCTTTGGTTTTTGTGTTTTAAGCGTTTTTTCACCGCCTTTAATTGCCTCTTTTTCTGCACCTTCAACATCCATTTTAATATAAGTCACGTTTTTAAAAGCACAAAGCTCATCAATGGTTGTTGCTTCAACATTCTCGCCTTTTGAAGAAATTGTTGACTGTCTTCCCGCACTGCTGCTGAAAATCAGAGCTTTGCTTTCGCTGTAAACAGCTTTTTGAAATGCTTCAGATTTCGGTACAGATTTCAGATATTCGGTCAGTTTTTTGAAAGTGCGTCTGTCGGGTTCAAGGGCGGTTATGCTGTTATATTCATTGCCGCAATAGTGCAAAAATTCTTCTACGGTATCACCTCTGTATGCTCCTAAATCAAGATAACTTTCGTTGCGGTTAAGGCAAAGAATATTGTTAAAAACTTCATCTTTAGGGCTTGTTACGGATTTGAGAGTTTCAAGTTCTCCGCCAAACATAAAATCAACGCAGCCTGAAAAAATCGGCTTGGAATCCTCTTCAAAAAGAGCATAAGCGGCATTAAGTCTGACTTCGTTTGCTTCGATAAAATCGCGGTTAAATATTTCGTTGCCGAAAACCGGAACACACGGAACAAGCACTCTGTATTTCTCACTGAGCGAATAAATATGATTCATTACGTCGGGTAAGCTGCTTGCAAAAGCAACGGCAATTATAAACTCCCCGTCAAATTCAGAAAGCCTTTTAACCATGAATCCGCGGAACATCTGCCCTCTGACAAAATCATCGCTTGCGGTTACGCCGAGAACAGGTATTGACAATCTGTTAAATTCGTCAATAACCTTGTCAGCCCCGTTACCCATTCCGTAAATAACAACGGGCAGACCGCTCTGCTTTATTTTCTCCCATGAGGATAATTTTTCTTTCATAAAACCAAGCATTTTATCACCTGCTTAATTTTACAACAAGATTAAACATATGACAAACTCATTGCAGAAAGCTGATGAATATGTTAGAATAAGAATATATATTAAATAAATTTCGAGGGAACGCCATGAATTTAAAGCTGCCGATTTTCAGTTCAATAAAAATAACCGCGGGTCCCGCAGTTTTCGAATGCGGAGACGGATATGCAGTTGTGTGGTCAACCAGTGCCAAAGGTTCGGGAAAGCTTATTGTTTACAACAACGGCAAAGAAAAAGTTTTTTGGGACGCAAAAAGCGGCGATATAAAAACTCATGACAAAGTACATGTTGTAAAAATACCGAAAGAGGAACTGGTTGAAAATACATATCGGGTTTGCTCACAAAGGGTAAACTACAAATGGGGCTATGATTCTTTTATCGGTAATACGGTTTTTTCAGAATCCATTAAATTTAGCGGCAAACAGAAAAATAACAACATTAATATCCTTTGCATTTCCGATGTGCATGACAAAAGCAAGGAAATGTATCAGACACTTGATTTTTTTAACGAAACTCCCGATATGCTCGCATTAATCGGTGATATCAGTTCCGAGGTTGAATACAAAAGCAAATATATAAAAGGAATTCTTGTTCATGCAGGAAATATTACAAAAGGCGAATATCCTGTAGTATATGCGAGAGGCAACCATGAAACCCGAGGTGAATTCGCCTCACAAATGACAAATTATTTTCCGCATTCAACGGGTGAATTCTATTTTACTTTTAATTTCGGCAATCTTTCAGCTATTGTGCTCGACCCAGGTGAGGACAAAGAGGATAACCACCCCGAATATAACGGACTTGTTGATTTTTCAACCTACAGACTGCAGGAATATAGCTGGCTTTGCTCGCTGAAAAAAGAAGATTTTCCCGGAAAATATTTTATTGCTTTCAGCCACAACCCAAAGCTTTCTAAACACTTCGGCAAAGATTGGAATGAACCTTTGAAAGAGTTGGGTGTTAACCTTATCGTGGGCGGTCATTATCATATTTCGGATTTCATCGACGCGCAACCGCCTATATACATTGAATGCGGTAAAAGAAGCAAAACGGATGAATTTGCCGCAGGAATGCTCACCCTGAAAAACGGAAGCATTGAAATAAAAACCATCAACAATAAAGGAGAAATCCTTCTTCAAAAAACAATATAAATAACAAAAGCTCGGATTCAGACAGTATCTGAAACTCCGAGCTTTTTCTTTAAACATTAAACTCTGCAATAATTGGAAAATGGTCAGAAATAACCTCAGTGGCGGTAGTTGCTCCGATGCATTCCAATCCCCTGTAAAAGATATAATCGATTTTAATATCGGGATTATAGGAAGGATATGTATATACACCTTTTATTTCCGCTTTTTCATCGGTATCATTTAGCCTTTCAAACAAAGACGAAAAGACAGAATCATCAGGATGAGTGTTAAAATCACCCATAAGAACAAGCGGTGTTGTGATTTCATCAATCAGACCGCATACTGTTTTTACTGCGTTAATTCGCTCTGCGTTTGAAAGACCCATGTGACAAACCAGAAACGTAATTTCGGTGCCGTCAGCGTCAATAACCGCTTTGATGACACAGCGTGTTTCATAGTTTGATTCCTCACTTCTGTCATCGGTATCGGGAATCATCACGGTTTCAGCCGATTTTATCGGATATCGGCACACAAAAGCGTTACCGTAAGGGCTTGTCCCCTTAACCTTAATTGCTTCTCCGAAATATCTGTTAAAGGAGAGTCCGTCACCGATTGCATTTGTCTGGTCGGTATAATCCTCAAGAGGACCATATCCTCTTACCTCATTAAGGCCGCAGAAATCAACACCGTATTCCTTGATTTTGCGTATAAAAAGGTCAATATCAACCTTTTGGTTTTTGTAATCCAGCGCATGCTGAATGTTAAATGTCATAATTCTCATTAGCGCCCTCACACATATCCAACAACTTATTTAATACAGTAAATTCTCTTAAATACAGACTGGCGATATCCTCGCGTTTTGACGGATAATCACCGAAAATTTCAAGAGCTTTTTCAATTTCAATCCATTCGGGAGTGATTCCGTGCTCAATTTCAATCTCGGTCAAAGCCTGCTTGCTTTTCCCGAGCTTTTCACAGATGAAATAATTGCTCACATACAGCGTTTCAAAACAGTATTCATTAATAACAATAAAATGCTTTATCGGTTTAACTTCATATCCTGTTTCTTCTCTCAGCTCTCTCATGCAGCATTCTTCAAGGCTTTCACTTCCTTCAAGTCCGCCGCCCGGGCTCATATAAACTCCGGTATTCATTTCATAAGAAAGTAAAATCTTACCGTTTTCAATAATTATTCCTCTGCTTGCAACACGGACTCTTTCAGGCGGAACGGAATATGTTTTTGCATATTGATTTATTGTTTGAAGCATAATTTAGCCTTCCGTAATTATTAAAAATCGCCTCTGAAAAAATCAGAGGCAATTTTATTATTCAAAATAATAAACTCGAGTTTCGTAGGGGCGCGTTGTGAAGCCGTTATCGGAAACGGGATTTTCATTATAGTTGCAAAGCATAACCTTGCCTTTGCTCAAATCATATCCCGAAGGAGCCTTGAAGCGAACAGATTTATCGGAATATGAACATATTACAAGCAGGCGCTTGTCTTCGTATGTACGTTCGAAAACATAAAGCTCTTTGCTTGACTTATAATACTCTTTATATACGCCGTAAGTAACAACGGGAGTTTCCTTGCGGAATTTAATAAGTTCCTTATAATGATTGAAAATCGAATCAGGATTTTCAATTTCGGCTTTTGCATTTATGCCCTGCTGATAATTGGGATTAACGGGCATCCAGGGAGTTCCCGTTGTAAAGCCTGCATTTTCACTGTCGTCCCATTGAACGGGGGTTCTTGCGTTTCCGCGGCTTGAAGTCTTGAGACGCTTGATGGTATTCTCTTCGGAGAAGCCGAAAAAGCGAAGAGTTTTATAGTTGTTAACCGCAAAAACATCCTGATAATCCTCAACCTTAGGAAGATCAATATTAATCATGCCGATTTCCTGACCCTGATAAATGAAGGGAGTTCCGCACTGGAGCATATAGGAATTTGCGATTGATTTTGCGCTTTCAGATCTGTATTTCACACTGCCGAAACGGTTGATAATTCTGGGATGGTCATGATTTTCCATGTAAAGAGCATTCCAGCCCTTACCGTACAGACCTGTCTGCCATGTTGAGAAAGCCTTTTTGAGTCTTTTAAGGCTGAATCCGATGCAAAGGCAGTCCATGAATATGCAATCCGCTTCCATGTGTTTGAAATGGAACATCATATCAAGTTCCTGATTCGGACCTTCCTTAATATATTTCAGAGCTTTTTTAACAGTCATCATGGGAGCTTCGCCCACCACGAAACAATCATATTTATTTAATACCTGACGGAATTCAGTCAGGTATTCGTGGATATGAGGGCCGTCTGCATAATGCTCCATACCGCAAGCCTGAGGAATGGGGAAACCCGTGGGAAGCCCTTCTCGTTTAGATGCAAAGGTAATAACATCCTCACGGAAACCGTCAACACCCATATCAAGCCAGAATTTCATGATATCTTTAACTTCTTCGCGCACTGCGGGATTATCCATGTTAAGGTCAGGCTGCTTTTTGGAAAAAAGATGAAGATAATACTGACCGTTTTCTTCATTATATTCCCAAGCCTTGCCTTCAAAAAGTGAAGACCAGTTATTGGGAAGCTTTTTGCCCTTACCGTCGCGCCAAAAATAATAATCATGATACTTGCTGTTCTTATCGATGCCTTTTTTAAACCATTCATGCTCATCGGATGAATGGTTAACAACAAGATCCATGATAACTTTCATGCCTCTTGCATGGGCTTCGTCAAGAACCTTCTTAAAAAGCTCATTGTTGCCGTAATCGGGAGAAATATTTTTATAATCTGAAATATCATAGCCGAAGTCTGCGTTTGGCGAGCAGTAAAGAGGTGAAAACCAGATGCAGGTTATACCAAGCTCTTTTAAATAATCAAGCTTTGAAAGAACACCTTCAAGGTCACCTATTCCGTCGCCGTTTCCGTCGCAAAATGAACGGGGCCAGATCTGATAACATACAGCATTCTTATACCATTGAGTTTTTTTCATGAACAAATCCCCTTTCGTTATATTTAATTCTACAATATTATATCAAAACACAATAAAATTAACAATAGAAAAACAAACTTTATTTTTCAAAAGAACCAAGTTTAATCATTTTATCAAACCAATATTTGCAGGAATTCTTTAAACTAAGCGCGCTTTTAACGGACTCCTTCATAAGAGTTACAATAGAAGCGGTTATTTCAACGCCAAATCCGTCAATAGCGGTAATGTGCTCTCCGCTCATGTCTATAAGACCGTTTCGGCAGGCAATATTCATAACATCTTCCTGAATTTTCGCATCATGCATTATATCGGCATTTCCAAGAATATAGGCAAGCATGGCAATAAGAGAATAACATCCCCAATCCGAAACTGTTGAGGTTATAATATTATCTGCCTTTGTGCAGACAGGACTGACGGGAATTTTTCTTTCAAGGCAATCGTATATCGTTGCCATACCGATTTCATTACCCAAATCACCGATTGCAATGTTCAAAACGCCATTTTTCCGAAGCTTCTCAAACAAAATATCCTGCTTTGCCTCAAGTGAGGTAACATCAAAGCCTTTGGCATTACGATAGATTCCGTTTCTATCTTTGCCGGGGCATTCAATGGATATAACAGCCTTTGGAAAAGCCTGCAAAATCAGTCTTTCAGCATCCTCCTCCGCTTTTGATTCAGTTTTTGTAAAAACAAAAATTTTTACCGAATCCGCTTTTTCATCTAACAAAAAAGACAAAAGTTTTTCTACCGCACACACACAATCTTCAGGGCAAACAATGACAGGCTTTGCTCCGAAATTTCTGACAAGTACAGCAGCCAAAAGAGCAGAACCTATCACACCGTCTGTCTCAGCTTTATTAAACGGTGCAAGAATAAAACCCGTCATAATATAAACTACATCGTCTTTTTTTACCGTTTCAATTAACTTTCGGGCTGCATTTACGCAAAGCGGTGCGCCGGTATATTCTCTCGCCGCCTTATACAGCAATTTGCAGACACCATAGCCTCTCGGGTCAATATTTGCCAAATCATCAAAGCTGTTGCCGAGATTTAAAAGAGTTATTTCCTGCTGAGTCATCAAAACACCGTCCTGCAAAACAAGGTGCCAAAACACAGTTGGTTTCGACACCTTTTAAAAATCAAAAATCAATGAACATGTAATTTAATCCATTGTAAACATTTAGTAAAATCAAAAATATCATTACGGAAACAAAAACCTTCCGTATTATTTTATCATCAAATCTGCGGTTTAATTTCGAGCCTATAATTCCGCCGAGAACGGCTGCCGGAAGAATAAACAGCAAGGTTTTCCACTGGTGAGCATAGCTTTCAATACCGGCAGTTGCAAACATAGTTATCAGCTTTGAAAGCTGTGAAAAGAATATAATCGCAACGGAATATACAGCTGATTCTTTAACGTTCATTGAGAAAAACAGCGTCAGAACCGCAACATTTATCGGACCGCCGCCGATTCCGAGGAAAGACGCAGTAAAGCCGAGAAGCAAGCCGACAAAACAAACAGCAAAATTATTTTTTATGTTAAACGAAAATTTAATTTTACCCACATAAATACTTACCGCAGTAATTAATCCTGCAAGCAAAAAAGCCTGAATGCATCTGACCTTATCAGGGTCGGCAACGCTTTCGAGCGCATCCATGCAATATCCGCCGAGAAAACCGCCTGCAATCGAACCAACGGCAATCAGAACAACTATATTCTTTTTTAATTCAACCTTATTTATGACAGACTTAGCTGTTGAAACAACTGACATGGTAAAAACAGCAACACAAGAAAGAAAATCAACCTGCATTCGCGGCTCGGCACCTATGAAATCCAAAACAGGTTTGATAATAACTCCGCCGCCTAATCCCACAAACGCGCCGAGCGTAGTTGCCGCCAAGATAACAACGGCATAAATCAGAGCAAGCATATCAGAAACGGCTCACAACATCGGCAAAGGCATCGGCGATGGTCTTCTGGGTTCCGATACCCATTGAATTCGTTTCATGATAATGATTAAGACCGTTTTTATCCTTAATGCCGTTAAGATACGGCTGGGTGGGATTTAAAATAAAATCGTTGGGCGGAACAACA
>JAZLCS010000002.1:0-12753 GCA_045614385.1 Acutalibacteraceae bacterium
TCAACGATTCGATTAAAAGAAGCGGAAATAAAAGAGCCTGTACAGCAAAAAACATAATTTTTGTCTCCTTTCAGACGAGCTTTGCTCGCTTTGTTGTCACGATTATAGCGCCCAGAATTTACGCCGTCAATGGTTTTAATAGCATCTTAATTTAATCATAATTTACTTAAATTTTTCTTTGGAATCTTCGAATTTTCTTAATAATTTGAAGCTGTTAGTATTGCCATAATGATATTTTTATGGTATTATTTACAATATATAACTATAATGGAGGAAAGCGTGTTGGAATCCTATATAATTATTGCTATGCTTGCCGCGGTTATTGTTTTGCTTGTTGTGCTGCTTGCAAAGCAGAGCAAAAACAAAAACGCACAGCTTGAACATATGGTTGACTCAACCGCAGAAAAGGTGGTTAATCTCTCGAATGCTCTCGGTTCGGAGTTTGAGAGAAACCGCCGAGAAGTGCGTGACAGTCAGCAGGCAATGCGCCTCGAAACCTCAAAAAGCCTTTCTGAAATGAGCGAAAAAATCGAAAAACTCAGGCTTGATAATACAGAATATCAGGGCAGAACGGAAAAGGCTCTTTCCGAGTCGCTCAACACCATAAGGCTCAACAATATTGAACAGAACGAAAAGCAGAGCAAGGCGTTGACCGAGGCTGTTGACAAAATGCGCGAAAGCAACGAAAAGAAGCTGGAGCAGATGAGGCTGACCGTTGACGAAAAGCTGAACGAAACTCTTACTCAGAGGCTTGACAGCTCGTTCAAAACCGTTTCTGACAGACTTGAAAATGTTTATAAATCTCTCGGAGAAATGAAAGAGCTTTCAAACGGTGTTACTGCAAACGTAACCTCTCTTAACCGCGTTCTCACAAATGTTAAAGCGCGCGGAACATGGGCGGAGGTTCAGCTCGGCGCAATTCTTGACCAGACAATCCCCGGCATGTATGAAACAAACTTTGTCTGTGTTCCCGGTTCAAAGGACAGAGTTGAATTTGCCGTTCACATTCCTTCAAGCGACGGCGGAGAAATGACATATCTGCCGATTGACTCGAAATTCCCCATGGAGGATTATGTCCGCCTTTGCGACGCGGCGGATTCCGCAGACCCCGTTGCGCTTGATGCGGCAAGAAAGGCTCTTGAGGCAAGGGTTCTCGGCGAAGCAAAAACAATCACAAAATATATCAACGTTCCGCTTACCACACCGTTTGCTATTATGTATCTTGCAACCGAGGGACTTTACGCGGAAATAACCTCATCCCGTTCGGGCATAGCGGAAAAAATTCAGAGCGAATTCAACGTTATGATAGCCGGTCCGTCAACGATAACCGCCCTGCTCAATTCGCTTTCGCTCGGCTTCCGCGCCGTTGCGATAAACGAAAAGGCAAACGAAGTGCGCATTCTTCTTGCTGCCGCAAAGGTGCAGTACGATAAATTCGGCACGGTGCTCCAGAAAGCAAGGCAGAAGATTGATGAAGCGGGCAAATCCCTTGACGAAGCGGGCAAACGCAATGAAATCATTCGCAAAAAGCTCAAAAACGTTGAAGAAATCGACGGCATAAAAGCCGAAGAAATATTAAGTTTAGAAGAAAATACCGATATATAAGGAGGACACAACATTATGAAAGACCCCAGAGAAATTCTTGCTCAGATGACCCTTGAAGAGAAGGCTGCTATCTGTGACGGCGCAGACTTCTGGCATCTTAAGGGCATGGAAAAGTACGGTTTCCCCTCAATCATGGTTTGCGACGGCCCTCACGGACTTCGTAAAAAGGACTACAGCAAAACAGGCGACAGCCTTTCAAACAGCGTGCCCGCAATCAGCTATCCCACAGCGGCAACAACCGCCGCATCATGGGACCCCGAGTTGCTTTATGAAATGGGCGTTGCGCTCGGCAAAAAGTGCCTTAAAGGAGTAGTTGGCGTGCTTCTCGGCCCCGGCATCAACATGAAGCGTTCTCCTCTTTGCGGCAGAAACTTTGAATATTTTTCCGAAGACCCCATCCTTGCAGGCGAACTTGCAGCGGGCTTTATTGAGGGTGTTCAGTCACAGGGTGTCGGCACATCGCTCAAGCATTTCTGCGCAAACAGTCAGGAAACCCGCAGAATGACCTGTGATTCCGTTGTTGACGAAAGAGCTCTTCGTGAAATTTATCTCACAGCATTTGAAATTGCGGTTAAAAAGGCAAAGCCCTGGACCGTTATGAATTCATATAACAAAATCAACGGTATGCACGGCTCCGAAAACAAACACACTCAGCTCGAAATCCTTCGCAACGAGTGGGGCTATGACGGCGTTGTTGTCAGCGACTGGGGCGCAGTTAACGACAGAGTTCTCGGCCTTAAAAACGGAAACGACCTTGAAATGCCCTCGTCATCGGGCGCAGGCGCAAAGAAGATTGTTGAGGCCGTTAAGAACGGAACACTTGATGAAGCTGTTCTCAACGAAAGAGCGCTCAATATGCTCAATCTCATAAAGAAAGCAGTTGACGGCGCAAAGCCCGGCTATGCTTATAATGATGCAGACGACCAGCCCTTTGCAAGAAAGGTTGCAGCTCAGTCAATGGTTCTTCTTAAGAACAACGGAATTCTTCCTCTTAAAAAGAACGGAAAAATTGCCGTTATCGGCGAGCTTGCAAGAACTCCCAGATATCAGGGTGCAGGCTCCTCACATATTAACCCCACTCAGCTCGATAATGCTCTCGAAGAGCTTCAGAAGGTCGGCTATAATGTTGAGTTTGCACAGGGATACGAACTTAAGCAGAAGAAGGCAAAGAAGAACGCAGAGCATCTTCAGCAGGCGGTTGAGGTTGCAAAGAGATGCGAAACCGTTGTTCTCTTCATCGGTCTTACAGACGATTATGAGGCAGAGGGATTTGACAGAACTCACATGAACCTCCCCGAGGCACACGATAACCTTGTCAGAGAAATTCTTAAGGTTAACAAGAACGTTGTTGTTGTTCTTGCCGGCGGTTCACCCGTTGAAATGCCTTGGAACGACGGCGTTGCAGCTATTCTTAACTCATATCTCGGCGGTCAGGCAGGCGCAGGCGCGGTTGCCGATATCATCAGCGGCGCGGTTAATCCCTGCGGTAAGCTGCCCGAAACATATCCCATGACTTATTATGACACTCCCGCAGTCAACAACTTCCCCGGCAATCCCGCTTCCGTTGAATACCGCGAGAGCGTTTATATCGGCTACAGATATTATGAAAAGGCAAAGAAGGCAGTCCGTTATCCTTTTGGCTACGGTCTTTCATACACAACCTTTGAATATTCCGATATCAGTCTTGACAAGACTTCGATGAGCGAAAACGATACCCTCACCGTTTCCTTCAAGCTTAAGAACACAGGTGACGTTTCGGGCTATGAAATCGCTCAGCTCTATGTTGCGGACAAGGAAAGCACAATCTACAGACCCGAAAAAGAGCTTAAGGCATTCAAAAAGGTATGGCTCAATCCCGGCGAAATCAAGGAAGTCAAGCTCATTCTCAACAAGAGAGCCTTCGCTTTCTATAACGTAAACATCAACGACTGGTGCGTTGAAAGCGGCGACTTTGATATTTTTGTCGGCGCATCGAGCGCGGATATCAAGCTCGCGGCAACTGTTAACGTTTCCGGCACAACGGAAAACATTCCCGATTATTCCGCAGTTGCTCCCGCTTATTACAGCGGCGATGTTCAGAATGTTCCCACAGAGCAGTTTGTTGCCGTTCTCGGCAGAGAGCTTCCTCCTGCTGACTATGACCCCAACAGAGCTCTCAGCATTCAGGATACTTTTGAAAGCTGCCGTTACGCAAAGAACGGAAAGAAGTTCTACAAACTTCTTTCAACTCTTATTCCCGCAGGCTTTGCTCAGGCGATTGCACTCCAGACTCCCTTCCGCGATTTCATCAGCATGAGCGGCGGCGTTATGAGCGAAGATATGGCAGACGGTCTTGTTAAATGGATAAGCGGCGAAAAGGGCGGCATCCGCAAGATTCTCAAGGGTATTCCCGGAGCAATAAAGGGAATCGGTCCTCTTCTTAAAAATATCTAAAATTTTAATTCAGTGACGGAAGTTGTTTTGCTTCCGTCACTGCGATTTGAGGAGATAATTGATGAAAAGAAAGTTAAGCGTTAAAATTTTATGTGTTGCGCTTGTTTTGGCAATGCTTTTCACATGTCTTCCGATGACAGCAAGTGCGGACACTTCAAAAATCCGTTTCGGCGTTGTTTCGGATATTCACTATTTTGCTCAGTCGCTTAAGAGCGACAGCGAGGCGTGGGAAACTTTCGTAAAAAATAAGCACAAGGAATATAACGACCTTGATTCGCTTCTTGCAAACGCTCTTGACGGAGCAAAAAGAAACGAAGCGGAATATGTTCTTATCCCCGGCGATTTGACAAAGGACGGCGAGCTTGAAAGCCACAAGGCGCTTGCCGAAAAGCTTGAAGCTTTTGAGACAGAAACAGGCATTTCCGTTTTTGTTATTCCTGGTAACCATGATATCAACAACAGTAACGCGGTCACCTATGAAAACGGCATTAAAGAGCCGACGGAAAAGACTTCTCCCGAGCAGTTCAGAGAAATATATTCCAATCTCGGCTTTGATATGGCAGATAGCTTTTTCAAGCCGGAAGAAGGCAAAAAGGGCGGCATGCTCTCATATGCGGCAACTCTCGGCGGATACAGACTCATTGCCGTTGACAGCTGCATGTACAGCGAGGATAACGGCGCAGAGGGCAATGAGCATATGACTGACGGCAGGATTGCAGACGGACTTCTTGACTGGATTGTTGCTGAATGCGAAAAAGCACGCGAGCAGGGTCTGACCGTTGTCGGTATGCAGCATCACAATCTGGTTCCTCACATGGATATTGAGGAAGCAACCTTCTGGCCTTTTGTTGTTCAGGATTGGCTTAAGGTTGCCGAAACATATGCCGATGCAGGTATGCATTATATGTTTACGGGTCATCTCCACGTTAACGACACATCCTCTCATGTTTCCGACAGCGGCGAGATTGTCTATGACATTCTCAGCCCCACTCTTACAGGTTTCCCCAACTATTATAAAATTGTTGAGTTTGAATCCGACGGCGAAACAGTTTCAATGGATATGAAAACCAAGGATGTTGACGAATATCAGCCCGTTGTCAGCGATGACGGCACAGTTTATGAAAAGCCCTTTGCTTACACATATTCCTATGAAAGAACCTTCGGCGAAGGCAATGTCAAGGATTTGATTATGGGCGCCGTTGAGCCGGTTGTAACAGATACCTTTGCCGATATTCAGGCAATGGGCGGCATCGGCGAATTCCTTAAATCCATGAATCTCGATCTTGAAAAGATTATTGTTGATGCTTTGGGAACAAACGGTCTTGCTCTCGGTCCCGTTGAAATTCTGACCGTCAGTTCAAACGTCATGGGCTTCATCAACGACCTTTTTGACCAGATTGACGAGATTTATGTCAATCAGCCCGAGCTTACAATGGGCAAGCTTGAAGCAATTATTGATAAAGTTCTCAATTTCAAGCTTTCCGATAGACCCGCAACGCTTCTGACCGATGTTCTCGGCTATGAAGTGAATGCAGACGGTTGCACAATCAGCGAATTTGCAACAACGGTTATGCTTACTTATTATGCAGGCGATGAGGATATCTCGGATTATCCTTATATCAGCGATGTGCTTGACGGATTTGACAGCGGCGAGCTTGCAGAAAAGCTTTTCTCGCTTCTTCTTGAGATTGTCAAAGACGATCTTGTTAAAAATGAAATTCTTGCAAATCTTGAGTTCAATCCCGGCGAGCTTTTCCCGCAGGGCAATGTTTTCTGGCTCCTTGGCAGAGTTCTTCAGGGCGCGGTTGAAGTTCTTCTCGGCGGAGATAACAGCTTCATCAATCTTGTTGACAGCGTGCTTTCAATTCCTCTTGTTCCCGAGGAATACAGCTCAATTGATGCCATAATTGAGCATCTTATGGGTGAATACATCACTCAGAGTCAGTATGAATCATGGGGCTACACAATTTGCTGGATGATTTCCTCATTCCTTATTGACGATGACGAAAAGACTGATAACAACGCGATTCTTGCTTATGAAGGTCCCGTTGAAGTTGAAGCAACGGTTGAGGATTACAGACTTCCGTCGCATGTCGTTATGTCTCTCGGCGAGGATTCTTCAAAAGAGGTCAGCATAACATGGCTCACAAAATACAGCGTGACGGGCACGGATATTGAACTTGTACCTTACAGCGAGAACCCTAAGTTTACAGGCAATCCCACCTCGGGCAAAAAAGTAACCGCTTCATATGAGCTTGTCGGAAAAACCTATTTCGGCGCTGACCTCGGCATTCTCGGTCTGCTGCCTTTCACCAAGGATTATGTTAAGCACACCGTGAAGCTCAGCGGTCTTGAAAGCGGCACAAAATACTGCTATCGTGTCGGCGATGCCAAGCGCGGCTGGTGGAGCGAGCCCGGAGTTATTACAACCGCCGAGGGCGGCGATGAGGGCTTCACCTTCTTCTATCTGACTGACCCGCAGGCACAAAGACCCGACCATTTTGACAGGTTTGCCGAGGTTATCGAAACCGCTTACGCAGAGCATCCGGACGGAAGATTCATCGTTTCGGCAGGCGACAATGTTGACGAGGGTAAAAATGTTAAGCACTGGAGCTATCTTCTCAACTCCACCGAAAAGCTGCTTGACCTGCCCTATATGCCCGCAACGGGCAACCATGAGGACGAGGAGGCAGCAATAACCGAAAACTTTGTTCTTCCCAATGTTCCCGAGCAGGATTTGGAATCGGGCGTTTATTATTCATATGATTACAATGACGTTCACTTCACCGTTCTTAACACCAACGATGATGAGGATGATAAGCTCGGAAAAGCTCAGATTGAATGGATGAAGAATGACATCAAGTCCAGCGATGCAAAATGGAAGGTTGTTATTCTTCATAAGGCGGTTTATTCCAACGGTTCGCATTATGATGACGGCGAGGTTAAGGGCATGAGAGCTCAGCTAAGCGCGCTTCTTCCCTATCTCGGAGTTGACCTTGTTCTTCAGGGTCACGACCATGTTTATCTGAGAACCGACGCACTCAACGGCAATGCTGTTGTGCCTGCAAAGACAGAAACCGTTACCTTAGAAGGTCTTGAATACAGAATGAAGTATAATCCCAAGGGTACGATTTATTCAATCTGCGGCACTTCCGGTGTTAAGGTTTATCAGACAAAGGATGCTGAGGCAACAGATGAGCTCTTCCCCAGAGCAGAAAAGCTCAACACCGAAAACACCGAGAACTCAATGTTTGCGGCAATTACGGTTAAGGGTGATAACCTTTATTATAACGCTTATGAGGTTGTTGACGGCGAAGCGGTTCGAGTTGATAATTTTGCAATCGAAAAGACCGACGATGAAGCTCCTGCAGATAAAGCAGGCGAGCTTTTCGGCGGAATAATTGAAAAGTTCCTTGAAGTCTTTACTCCCGAATATACATGGAAGATAACAAATCTTGTTCTTTCGTTTATAGGCAAGGTAATGCAGCTTATCTGGAGCATATAAAATAACAATAAATCCCCATCCGTTCGGATGGGGATTTTCTTCATATAAACTTATTAACAATTCTGTCCACGCAGCGTTTTTCTTCAACCGTCAGCGCTTCGATTTGCTCATTGACCATATCGGACGCTTCAACGGAATAGAGGTCGCTGATGCAGGAGGAGCGGTAGTTGGGATAAATGCTTTCGCCCTTTTCTTTCAGATTTTCTTTCCACACGGCAAAAACGCATTCGTCATAGACGATTATCTGAACGGTGCCGTCGGCTTGAGCATAGACTTTTTCAAAAAAACCTGCAGGATAACCTGAGGAATCTTTTTTGAGAAGCGTTGAATCCGAGAGGGTATAGCCCGCAGCTGTTACGGCTTCGGATAATTTATCCGCATCTGCGTATGAGTTTTTTGCGAGGGTGTCAAAAGCGGCAAGAAGTTCGTTTTTTTCCTGCTGAGTCATTGGTGTTGAGCCGTCAGACGATGTGAAATAGGCGCACACGTTGCGGAAGCTGATATAGTTGGAATAAAAATAGTCGGTCAGCTCTTTTTCTGCCGCTTCGTTTTCTGTGCCACGGTCGTAAATAGCGGTGAAAAGAGCATCTTCATATGCCTGAGAGGTCATGATTTTTGTAACAGTCTGTTTTGAAATGCCGATTTCATTATAATGATTTTCAAATCGTACCCAGAAATAGTTAACGTTATCCGAAATTTCCACCTTATCCGCCGCGGAAAGGCTGAGCCCTCTGTTTCTGAATTCGGTGTTAATAACGATATATTCCTTGCACTCGTTGATAACCGCATGCTTAAGGTCATCTTTTTTGGGGGTTTCGGTCAGGCCGTAATCTGTCGGGCGCTGAACAACTTTATCAAGAAAATATGTGAAAATTTCGCTGTCAATTTTTGTTCCCGAAATAATCAGAGCAGTCTCTTTCGGCAATGAGCAGGAGCAAAAGGTGAATAATATTAAAACGGCAATAACCGCCGAAGCAAATTTTTTCAAAAAATCACATCCGATTCACAGTATTACAAGCCGATTATATCACAAAAAAAGTGCTTTATCAACGCAGAGTTAAAAATACTGCAAAAAAAATTCAAAAAATGTCTTTATTCCTTTCAACAAATGTTGTATAATTAAAATGTATCAAAATAATTACGGGGTGAAAGCTATGGAAAAAATCAAACTTACAATCGCAAACGATACTTATAACATTTCAACAGACGACAATCTCGAATACGTTGCAGAGCTCGGCGCGGAGCTTGATAAAAAAATTGCCGCTCTTATGAGCACCAACTCAAGAATCTCAATAACTCAGGCTGCTATTGTAACAGCTCTTGAATATGCGGATGCCGCAAAGAAAAGCGAAATAACTTCCGAAAATCTCAGAAATCAGATTCAGGAATATCTTGAGGATGCCGCAAGAGCAAGAACAGATGTTGAAATTTCAAAGCGCGAGCTTGAAAGAGTAACAAAAGAGCTTGCAGCTCTTAAAGCCGGCAGATAAATGGCGGCTGAAATTCTTGCGCCCGCCGGCAGCTTTGAGGCACTGACCGCCGCTGTCCGCTGTGGAGCAAACGCCGTTTATCTCGGCGGTAAATATCTTAACGCGCGCAGAAACGCGGCGAATTTTTCCGAAGAGGAGCTGAAAGCCGCCGTTGATTACTGCCACGCGAGAAACGTCAAGGTTTATCTTGCGCTGAACACCCTTGTCGGCGACAGCGAGAGCGAAACCGCATATAAAGCAATCGAGTGCGCCTGCAAGCTTTCTGTGGACGCACTTATTTTGCAGGATATCGGGCTTGCCGCAACGGTGCGGCAGGTTTCTCCGTCTATGCCGATGCACGCATCCACTCAGATGTCGGTGCAGAGCATTGAGGGTATAAAAATTCTTGAAAAGCTCGGATTTTCAAGAGCTGTTTTGCCCCGTGAGCTTTCGGAAAAAGAAATTGCCGCAATTTCTGCTCAGACCGATATGGAGCTTGAATGTTTTGTTCACGGTGCGCTTTGCATGTGCGTTTCGGGTCAGTGTCTGATGAGTGCCGTGCTTGGCGGCAGAAGCGGCAACAGAGGCCTTTGCGCCCAGCCGTGCAGGCTGCCGTTCGGTGTTAACGGCAAGGGCGGAAACAATTTAAGCCTTAAAGACCTTTCACTGGTCGAAGAACTCGGAAGGCTTGAAAAAGCAGGCGTTTGTTCGTTTAAAATTGAGGGCAGAATGACACGCCCCGAATATGTTGCGGCGGCGGTCACTGCGTGCAAAAACAGCCTTGCAAAGTTGCCCGACGAAGAGCTGAACCGCTCTTTACACGCCGTTTTTTCGCGCTCTGGCTTCACAAAAGGATATTTTGAAGGAAAGCTCGGCAAGGAGATGTTCGGCACAAGGCGGAAAGAGGATGTTGAAAACGCTGCGCCCGTTCTTTCTTCGCTTCAAAGGCTTTACGATAATGAAAATCCGCTGATTCCCGTTGATTTTTCACTCACTTTTAAAGAAAATACACCGATGATGCTGACTGCTTCGGCGTTGGATAAATCGGCAAGCATAACAAGCGAAGCTTCTCCGCAAAAAGCTCTCAACAAGCCGCTGAGCCGCGATGATTTGGTTCAGAGAATTTCAAAATGCGGCGGTACCCAGTTTTATGCAGAATCCGTTGACATCGATTTTGAAGAAGGGCTCAACACCTCCGCGGGGGCACTCAACGCTCTCAGAAGGGAAGCTCTCATCGCTCTCGAATCGACAATTTCGGAAAGACACGAAACACCTGTTTTACCATACAATAATATTATATTATCCCACAGGACTTCTTCGTTTGCCCTTCATGCAAGGTTTTTCAGCGAGGAGCAGATACCCGAAAATCTCAGCGGAATTTCAAGAGTTATTCTTCCGATTGAAGTGTCTGCAGAAACCGTTCAAAGGCTTTCCGCTGCAGGAACCGAATGCGCCGTTGAAGTGCCTGCCGCCGTATTCTCGAACTCGGATATATACATTAATAAATTAAAAAAGCTTAAAGCTAACGGCGCGTCGCTTGCGTGGGTATGCAACCTTGACGGTGTCGGCATAGCCGAAAAAGCGGAAATTCCGTTTTCTTGCGGCTTCGGCATGAATGTTTATAACAGCGTTTCGCTTGCCGAAATGCAAAAGCTTGGCGCAAAAGATTGCCTTGTATCCTGCGAACTGACTCTTTCGGAGGCTGCACGCCTCGGCTCGGAAATCAAGCGCGGAGCGATGATTTACGGAAGAATTCCGCTCATGCTTACCCGCAATTGCCCGATAAAAAATAAGCTTACCTGTGCCGAATGCGGCAAAAGCAGTGTGCTTGTTGACAGAATGGGTGTTGAATTCCCCGTTGTTTGTAAAAACGGCTGCAGTTTTATTCTCAACTCACGCCCGCTTTGGGTTGCGGATAAGAAAAATGAAATGCGCAATCTGGATTTCGGCTTGATTTATTTTACAACCGAAACTGAAGATGA
Organism: Acutalibacteraceae bacterium; assembly: GCA_045614385.1. GTDB lineage: Bacteria > Bacillota > Clostridia > Oscillospirales > Acutalibacteraceae > CAG-177. The sequence goes on from JAZLCS010000002.1 coordinate 10,995, forward strand.
ATGTCAGAAAGCCATTGAAAACGTTAAAAATTCAGCTCAGCCGCAGGGAGAATTCACTCGCGGAATGTATTTCAAAGGCGTTTTATAAAAAAATTTTTGGCATATATTGTTCAATCTGCTCATGATGAAGTGAGCAAAACACTATATATATAATATGTATAGACAAAACCGAATTGTTTTCAAAAAAAGTGCTTGACTGCGGTTGACGAATGTGTTATGATAATCGTACCTCTGCAGGAGGGTTCTTTTTTTGTGCCCGAAAATAAATTGTAAAAATTATTAAGCAGAGGGAGGCCTGGCTCTGTCAGGTTGCCTGATAGACCTGTTACAGGGCTAAATATTCCAAAATGGAGGTGCCGCACATGGCTGCTAACGGTAAAAGAGTTAAAATCACACTTTCTTGCACCGAATGCAAACAGCGCAATTACAACACAATGAAAAACAAGCAGAACACACCCGACAGGCTGGAGATGAACAAGTACTGCCGTTTTTGCAGGAAGCATACTCTCCACAAAGAGTCAAAATAATTAAGCGGGAGGATTTAACCTATGGCTAAAAAGGAAGTTTCCCAAGCTGCAGAAAAGGTTGCCGCCGCCGATAAGAAAAAGGAAAAGAAGCCTGCTAACCCCAACGGAAACATTTTCGTGAGAGCCGGCAAGGCAATCAAAAAGTTCTGCAAAGACATCAAGGGCGAAATCAAAAAGATTGTTTGGCCTGATGCAAAGACCGTTCTTAAATCCACAGGCATTGTTCTCGCAGTTGTCGCAATCTGCGGATTGGCAATTTTTGCAGTTGACCAGCTTCTTGCTCTTCTTCTTTCACTTCTCGAAAGAGGCGCAGAGAGCATCGGCAGCGCAGCAGAAGCAACAACAGCCGCAAACACCGTTGCAACAACAGTTGCAAACGCAGTGACAGACCACGGCGACCACACTCACGTTGCAGGTCTGATTAATTTCATCGGCTGATACGGGAGGAAATCAGATGTCTGTTGACACAAGATGGTATGTAGTTCATACCTACTCCGGTTATGAAAACAAGGTTGCGACCAACATTGAAAAGATGGTCGAAAACCGCAAGATGCAGGATCAGATTCTTGAAGTCAAGATTCCGACCGAAATCGTCACCGACGTTGAGAAAAAGAAAGAGGTTGAGCGCAAGCTTTTCCCCGGCTATGTTCTTGTTAAGGTTGCCGTTTATCCCGACAGAGATAACCGCCCCGCTATGAGCGATGAAACATGGCTTCTTATCCGCAACACAAGAGGTGTTACAGGTTTCGTAGGTCCTGAAAACAAGGCAATTCCTCTTACCGACGAAGAAGTTATCAGGCTCGGAGTCGAAAAGAGAAGCGTTGAGGTTTCTTATAACGTTGGCGACACTGTCAACATCATCGACGAAATTTTCGACGGCTTCAGCGGCATTGTCGAGGAAATTGATATCGATAACAACATGGTTAAGGTAACGGTTTCCGCTCTCTTTGGCAAACAGACAACTGTTGAGCTTGAGCTCGATCAGGTTGAACTTGCCGAATAATCACGGTAATTTGAGGGTTTTACCCTTTCAAATTTAGCGCGTAATGCGCAGTCCCGCTTTAAGGCGTGGGCTTCGTGGGAGGAGCTCCAAGGCTCCGCAATTTACCACAATTTATGGAGGTTTTTAATTATGGCACAGAAAGTAGTTGGCTTAATTAAGTTGCAGATCCCCGCAGGCAAGGCTACTCCGGCTCCCCCGGTAGGTCCTGCTCTCGGTCAGCACGGCGTTA
>JAZLCS010000003.1:0-7271 GCA_045614385.1 Acutalibacteraceae bacterium
GCCAGCAGCCCCGGGTTGACTGAGTATACACTCACAAGAAAGGGTGAGGGTATGCCCATAACAAGGCGTGAAGGCTTTGTTTATAACCGCCTTGCACCTTTCTTTAAAAATAAGATTGCAGAACCATTCAGAGTTGTTATACCTTATTCCGAGGAGGCTCTCAACCCTCCCTATCACTGCGTTTGTCATCAGGGTCAGGAAATCAATATAGTTACTAAGGGCACGCTCAAGATGATTATCGGCGACAGAACCGAAACTCTCAATGAGGGCGACTGCATCTATTTTGACTCTTCTGTTCCTCACCATGAAATTGCAGTCGGCGGCAAGGAATGCGAGTTCTACGCAATCGTAATTTCTCCCGACGGTTCATCTGAAATGAGCGAATATGTTGAGGAAATCAAAACTCCCAGCACAACGAACGTTGACCTTGCAAATCTTCATAATCCCGTTTATGCAAAGTTTATTGAAACAACTCTTGACGAAAACGGAGTTCTTAACGGAATCACTTTCAAGAATGATGATGAATTCAACTTCGCTTTTGATATTGTTGATGAGCTTGCAAAGAAGTCACCCGATAAAACCGCCATGCTTCATATTGAAAACGACGGCACGGAAAGACGCTTTACTTTTGCTGACATGAGCCGCCACTCGGCGATGACTGCAAACTATTTCAAGTCGCTCGGTATCAAGAAGGGTGACAGAGTTATGCTCGTTCTCAAGCGTCACTACCAGTTCTGGTTTTCAATTCTTGCTCTTCACAAGCTTGGCGCAATTGTTGTTCCCGCAACGAATCAGCTTGTTGAACATGATTTTGAGTACCGCTTTAATGCGGGTCAGATAAGCGCAATTGTTTGCACCGCAGACGGTGATGTTTCTCATCAGGTTGAGCTTGCAGCCGCAAAGTGCGATGTTCTTAAAACCAAGATAATAGCTCACGGCAAGCGCGAAGGCTGGCACAGCTTTGACGAAGAATACTGTCAGTTCAGCGATGTGTTTGAAAGACCCTCGCGTGAAGAAGGCGCATTCGGCTATGACCCCATGCTCATGTTCTTTACTTCCGGCACAACAGGTTATCCCAAAATCGCGATGCACAGCCACAGATATCCTCTCGGTCACTTCATTACCGCCAAATATTGGCACAATGTTGACCCCAACGGACTTCATTTCACCATTTCCGACACAGGCTGGGGCAAGGCTCTCTGGGGCAAGCTTTACGGTCAGTGGCTCTGTGAAGCCGGTATATTTACCTATGACTTTGATCGCTTTGTTGCCGACGATATCCTTAAGCTTATCGGCAAGCACAAGATAACAACATTCTGTGCTCCTCCTACCATGTACAGATTCTTCATTAAAGAAGATTTGGGAAAATACGATCTTAAATCAATCAAATATGCCACAACGGCAGGCGAGGCGCTCAACCCCGAAGTGTTTCAGCAGTTCCTCAAAGCAACGGGCATCAGACTTATGGAGGGCTTCGGTCAGACCGAAACCACTCTTGCAATCGGCAATTTTGTCGGCACCTCAATTAAGGTTGGTTCGATGGGTAAACCCAGTCCGCTGTTTGATGTTGACCTTATCACGTCTGAAGGTACTCCTGCTAAAGTCGGCGAGGTTGGCGAAATCGTTGTCAGAACCGATGCAGGCTCACCCTGCGGCCTCTTCATGGAATATTATCGCGATGAAGAAAAAACAAAAGAAGCATGGCATGACAATATCTATCACACAGGCGATACCGCATGGCGTGACGAAGACGGCTTCTTCTGGTATGTCGGCAGAGTTGATGATCTTATCAAGTCTTCGGGTTACCGCATAGGTCCGTTCGAGATTGAAAGCGTTATCATGGAGCTTCCTTATGTTCTTGAATGTGCCGTTTCTGCTGCTCCCGATGAAATCAGAGGTCAGGTTGTTAAAGCCGATATCGTTCTTACCAAGGGAACAGAAAAAACCGATGCTCTTAAGAAAGAAATTCAGAAATATGTTAAGGAGCGCACAGCACCTTATAAATACCCGAGAATTGTTGAGTTCAGAGACGATTTGCCCAAGACCATCAGCGGCAAAATCAGACGCGTTGATCTCAGAGCAGGCAAATAGAATAAAAATGTGCCGCAGAAAGCATAACAGCTTTCTGCGGCGTTTTCTGTTGCGGAATCAACCGTAGAAGGTATCTTCTATAATATCGGTAACTTGATTTTCCTCAACATCATTTTCGTTCAGGAGTTTAATAAATTGCTTAGCGATTTGTAAATCGTCGGTAAAATCGCAAAAGACCTTGCATTCGTTTGCAACTGCATATTTAAAATTTTGCTTGTTGCAATCAGAACGGTTTGTTATTATTATTTTATACGTTTTTCTACACCCCTTAAACGTGTGTGACAATTTGTCACAATTATATACTAAATATTAAATAAAATCAATTGTTTAAATTAGAAAAGTTTAGATTTTATTTGTTTTACAAAATAGTGTTCAAGGCGATTTTTCAGTTGAAAATGATTTTGCTCTGTGTTATCATAATAAAAAACAACGGAGGCAGTTATGGATACACAAGAATCAAGAGAAAGAATGGAAAGCGGCAGAATTTATCAGCCGAATGATGAAGATATAATGCGAGAACAGGCTTTGTGCCTTGAGAAGCTTTGGTATTTCAACAATACAAAGCCTTCGGAAATGGATAAACGTAACGAAATGCTTAAGGATATGTTCGGCGACATCGGCGAAAACTGCTATATAGAGCCTCCGCTTCACTCAAACTGGGGAGGCAAACACACTCACCTCGGCAGCAACGTCTATGCAAATTTCAACCTTACACTTGTCGATGATGCTCATATTTATATCGGCGACGGATGTATGTTTGCACCTAATGTTGTTATTGCGACTGCGGGGCACCCGATTGACCCCGAGCTTCGCAGAGAACAGCTTCAGTACAATCTGGATGTTCATATCGGAAACAATGTCTGGATAGGTGCAGGCGCGGTTGTGCTGCCCGGTGTTACCATTGGCGAAAACTCGGTTATCGGCGCAGGCAGCGTTGTCACAAAGGATATTCCCGCGAATGTTGTTGCTGTCGGAAATCCCTGCAGAGTTATGCGCGAAATAGGCGAACATGATAAAAAGTATTATTATAAAGACAGAGAAATAGACCTGTAAAAAATCCCCGAGATTTAATCTCGGGGATTTTTGCTGTGCCTTATTTTATCTTTTCAAATCCGGGGCAATATGCCATGAATGCGTTTGTGAGAGAAGTGTCGCTGTATGCTTCAACGGTGAAATCTTTATTGTCTGCAACTGCATTAACTTTTTCAATTGCTTTTTCGGCAAGATTTTCGGGTGTGATTATTCCGTTAAGAATATCGAATGCACTGTAAAGAGCACCTTTAAGAAGGGTTGTTGCAAGAGGAAATTCATACATACATATTCTTGCCTTGCCTTCAGTGTCTGCTGCGGCAACTGCGGCTGCGCTTTCAATGTAAGCTTTAACATCAGCAATGCTTTCGGGTTTTGCGATTTCATAAACCTCTCCTGCGCCGTTATATGCGGTGGGGAAGGAGGGGCAGACGTAAATCAAGCCTCTTTCGTTGGCAACATCAATGAGTGTTGACTGAACAGAGCTGTCTGTTGAGAAAAGGGCAACATCGCTGCCTTCAATTTTTTCGTTGCTGTAAAGTCTTGCAACAGATTCTCTGATATATTTTTTTGCGCCTGCAATGCCCGAGGAGAAAATCGGGTCGATTGAGCTGTCATAAATATATGTGAGTCCCTGAGCTTCGCAAGCAGTTTTGAATGCGGTATTTTCGGCAGTGATAAGGGGATTTTCGCCGATGTGGCGGTTAATTGAGAAAACAACAAAATATTTTGCGCCTTGTTCTTTAGCTGCGGCAACGATGTCGTTAGTTGCCTTTGCCCAGTCAACGCAGTAAACAAGGTCTGCAAAATCTGAAATCTTGTTGATTGATTCTTCAGGCTCAATACAAACAGTAACGATATCCGAGTTGACTTCTTTTACTGCACTTATTGCGTTTGTTGTGAACTGAGTTGCTCTTGCATAAATGATTGCGCCGATTTCTTCGTTTTCGGCAAGCTCTTTTGAATACTGAATGATTTCAGCATCACCTGCACGGAGAACACGGCTGTCCGAATATTCCTTAATGATAACATTGTCGGGATATTTTTCTGCAAGCTCAGCCGCTGCCTTATAATCCTCGGGATACTGTGCCTCGGGAGCAACGAGAATTGCAACCTTCTTTTCGGGCAGTGTTACATCATCTGTTTTGCCGTTGCACGCCGCAAGGGAGAATACAAGAACGGCGATAAGAAGAATTGCGGCAATTCTTCTGAAAATCTTGGTGGACATTTTGTTTTTCATAAATATTACCTCTTTTTATTTTAAAAATGTTTTGCTTTTTCTGTAAACAGTTCTTTCAGTTTTGCGGGCTTTAGTATTTCAACGCGTTCACCTAAAATAAAAATCTTACCGATAAGAGCGTCATCGATATTGACAAACGCTTTTGCAACACAAAAGCCTTCATCTTTGGATTTCCTGAAATGAACCGGCGAAGAAAAACAATTTTCGATAAGTTCAACATCTTCCGATTTGATTTTCAACAAAAGCCATTCAGGAGAAACAAGCTTTGATTCGGTTGAAACGGAACTGAAATAATTGGTTGCATCTGATATGTTGCCGTTGAATTCCGGTTGCGAGTCGTTAAGAATATTGACTTTTTTTATCCTTGACAGAGCAATAAACTCGGCTTTTTGGGGCGAGTTTGATAATGTGCATATCAAAACCGTTGAACCGTTGTCTGATGCGATTTTCAGCGGATTAACAATAATTGTTTCAATTTTTTCGGCAGTGGAAAAGCTGTCACCCGGAACGATTCTTGAAACATCAAGGGAAACCCGTTTTCTGTCTCTTATTGCAATCCTGAGATTATAAAGGCATCCGAACGAAAAATCTTTTTGCGGCACGCACGATGGGTTTGATTGGTTAGTGCTTAAAATCAAATCAAGCGTCGGCAGGCAAACATTTGGACGAAGATGATTTATGGCGCAAACTACGTCGCTTTCATTAAGAATGCTTGATGAAAGAAGAGCTTCAACAATTAAATTTATTGCGGAGTGAGAGAAACTCTTGACTATATAATAGCCTTTTTTCGGCTTGCTGACGGTGATTATTTTTAAAGGGGTTGTATTTATCGCTTTTATATCTGAAAGAACCATTCTTTTGTTGGCGCTGTAGCCGTATTCGTTCAGCTTTTGGCAAATTTCTTCTGCCGACAGAATGTTTTGCTGGTCGGAATACATGGTCATAATTTCAATCAGACTGATAAGCCTTGTCCGGGCGTTGGGAGTTTCAGACATAACCGCCACCCTTCCTTTGATTTAATTTTAAGTGTAAATCAATATGTCAGCTTTTTGTTAATTTCAATAACGGTGTTTTTATCGAGCTTAAGAACCTTACGGTCATAGCTGTAAATTCCGTTAACCTCAAATTCAACGTCGCTGACCTGGGTATAAACCGTTGCGCAGAGCCCTCTTTTGATAAGAGGAATAATCTGTGCCTCATGCAGATGTTTATAAGCTTTTGAAAGCTTTTCGCTGTTTGAAAACATGATATATCCGAATGAGCGTTTTTCGTTCCAGACATGGTTTTTAATGTTCCAGCTGTATCCGCCGTATTCGCTCAAAACATAAGGTCTTCCCTTTTTGGTGAAGCTGAACGGGGGAGTGACGGGAACAATGTATCTGTGCATGCTCTTGAAATCGGGGCCGTTCTGGTCGTGCCAGCCGCTGGCATGGTCAACAAATCTTGACGGGTCGGTTGCCTTAACCTTAAGACCTATTTCTTTTGCGTCAAACTGACCCCAGCCCTCGTTGAACGGAACCCAGCCGCAGATTGAAACGCAGTTATAAAGGTTGTCAATCATGCCGAAAAGCTCCTGCTTGAATTCTTCTCGCCATTCGGGTTTTTCTCTTTTGAAGGCTTTGTACATGTTGTCCTTAACATGTATACTGAGATTAGGCAGAGCACCTGCGAGCACATTGCCGATATATTGACCGCCGCTTATCATATCCTGCCAAACAAGCATTCCGAGGCGGTCGCAGTGATAATACCATCTGAGCGGCTCGGTTTTTATATGCTTTCTGAGCATATTGAATCCGAGTTCTTTCATCTTTTCGATATCAAAAATCATCGCTTCATCGCAGGGCGGGGTGAGCTGGCTTTCAGGCCAGTAGCCCTGGTCAAGCAAACCTTTCTGGAAATACGGCTTGTTGTTGAGTGCAAGGCGGGGAATGCCTTTTTCGTCTTTAACAATCGAATATTTGCGCATTCCGAAATAGCTCTTGACTGTATCTTTTTCGCCTTCGCAATCCAAAGTCAGCTCAAGGTCATACAAGAACGGATTTTCGGGGCTCCAGAGCTTTGCGTTCGGAACGGGGATTTCTGCATCCGCTGTGATTTCGCCTTCAAAAACGGTTGTTTCACCGTCAAGCACCTTGGCCGAAAGCTTTCCGCCGCATTCGCAGGTATGGTTAATTTTAACATTTATAACTCCCTTGTCGATATCGGGAGTGAGTTTAACGTTTTCTATTCTGCAATAATTAACCGGTTCAAGCCATACTGTCTGCCAGATTCCCGAGGTTGCGGTGTACCAGAAACCGTGAGTCTGATTAACCTGTTTACCTCTTTGCTGATGACCTGCATCTGTCGGGTCATAAACTTTGACAACAAGCTCATTTTCGCCCTCGTTCAACGCATCGGTGATGTCAAAACAAAACGGATTATATCCGCCTGTGTGTTCGCCGACGAGCGTTGAGTTAACCCAAATGCTGCACTGCCAATCAACCGCATCAAAATGCAAAATTGTTCTTTTGCCTTCAAAAGCTTCGGTTAAAGTGAATTTTCTGCGATACCAAAGGCGTTGTTCGGGGTTAAGGGGCTTTTGAACTCCCGAAGCGGCAGATTCAATTGAAAAAGGTACAATGATTTTTCCGTCAAAGCTCGCGGGTTGTGAAGCGTTGGCATCGGTCAGCGCATAGTCGTATTCGCCGTTAAGACACATCCATGCATCTCGTCTGAGCTGCGGCCGAGGATATTCGGGCAGCGGACAGCTTTTGTCTATGGCGTCAAACCAAACAGTTTTGATTTCGTTCATAGAGAACATCTCCTCCGGATTTTTTTATGAATAAATAGATTCAAGTCTTATGTTGCCGTTTTGATTAACTGCGGAAAGTTCAAACTTTTTGCCGTCAACCTTAACGGTTATGATATATTT
>JAZLCS010000004.1:0-6524 GCA_045614385.1 Acutalibacteraceae bacterium
AGATGATAATCCGAACCCTCTCTTCAAAGTAGGAGAAGCGTTCGGATTTTTCATTTCTTATAGCGTTTCAGAATGAGAAAACGGGGATGAAAATTCATCCCCGCCGAATAAAATTTATTTCAAACTGTACACCATTGGGTATTCCCGTGCTGAAATCACCGCAAAGCCCGAAGCCGCAAATCACTTATATTTTCTCTGTTGCTTTTATTTTTACAGATGGTATAATATTCACAGAAGGAGTAGGTTTTTATGAAAATTTTACAGATAGCGGTTTCTTTTCTTTTAATAGCAACCATGATTGTGTTTTCATATTTTTCCCCACTGTTTATAATGAGTTATCAGGGAATACCTTATGCGGTTGATTATGACATTCCCGATAATATACCTGAATATCAAACAGTTTTCAAAGAAAGAGAGCGTGATTGGATGGCTGAGTGGATTTGGAACAAAGAAAATCTGACGGATAACAACACCTGGATGTGCTTTAACAAAAAGGTTGTTCTTGATAATGTTCCGCAGGAATTTATCGCAGATATTTCGGCAGACTCTAAATATTGGCTTTACATAAACGGTGAAACTGTTGTTTTTGAAGGCAGCGTGAAGCGCGGACCCGATAAAAACAGCGGATATTATGACAGCGTTGATATTGCGCCGTATCTCAAAAAGGGCGAAAACTCAATTTGTGCTTTGGTATGGTTTTGGGGCAATCAGAAAAACTATTCCTACAACAGCAGCGGTCAGGGCGGTTTTATCTTTGAAGCAATAAGCGACAGCATCAAAATTGTTTCTGACAGCAGCTGGAAGGTTAAGAAGCACGAGGCTTACGTTGACAGTAAGCTTTATCAACCAAACTACAGGCTCCCCGAATACAGCGTTTATTATGACGCAAGGAAAGAGTTCGGTGATTGGCTTGATAACGCTTTTGATTTCTCCGCATGGGAAAATGCAACCGAATACGGCTCAGGTGATGCAAGTGTTTACGGCAAACTTTACCCGAGAGGAATACCCATGCTTAAGGATTTCGGCCTTAAAGACTATGAAAACTCAAATGAATATGAGAATTATACTGTAAAGAAGCTTTCGGGCGAAGAAATCACGGTTGATATTCCGTATAATGCACAGATTACGGCATATCTCAAAATAATAGCTCCTGCAGGAAAGAAAATTCGCATAACAACCGAAAACACACCGCTTGGTGCAGTTTCAACCACATATATAACCAAAGAGGGTGAGCAGGAATTCGAGTCTTTGGGATGGGTTAACGGCGAGCATATTACATATAAAATCCCAAAAGGCGTTACGGTTGTTTCTCTTAAATACCGTGAAACAGGCTATAACAGTGAGTTCTGCGGCGATTTTAAATGCGATGACGAGTTTATGAATTCTTTATGGCAAAAGTCGCTTCGCACGCTCTATGTTACCATGAGAGATAATTTTATGGATTGCCCCGACAGAGAAAGGGCTCAATGGTGGGGCGATATCACAAGCGAAATGTTTATGACCATGTATTCCATGGACAGCAACTCCTATCTGCTTTATCAGAAAGGAGTTCAGGCGATGCTGGCTCATACCGACGACTCAAAAGTGCTTCAGACCGTTGTGCCTATCTGCGAAGACTTTTTCGAGCTCCCTGTGCAACAGCTTGCAGGGATTGCAGGTTTTCTTACATATTACGAATACACCGGCGACAAGGCTCTTATCGAAAAAGTTTATGATGCTGTCCTTGACTACTTAAAACTTTGGGAAATGGGCGAAAACAACCTTGTTGTTCATCGACAGGGCTCATGGGATTGGCCTGACTGGGGCAAAAATGCAGATATGACCGCAATCGAAAATGCATGGTATTATTCTGCTCTTTCTGCCACGGAAGAGATGGCAAAACTTTTGGAAAAAGATGAGGATATCCCGTTTTTTAAGACAAGAAAAGATTCAATTGAAAAGGGATACAAAAATCTTTGGACTGAAGACGGATTCAAGAGTGATGAAGCGAAAAATCCCGATGACAGAGCCAATGCCCTTGCAGTTTTATCGGGTCTTGCCGATAAAAATCAGTATAAAGTTATTACAAAAGTGCTCACTTCTACTCAAAATGCAAGTCCGTATATGGAATATTATGTGCTTGAATCACTTTGCAAAATGGGAGAATATGAAGCTGCATATACCAGAATTAAGGACAGATACGCTGATATGGTCAGCGCAGATTACTCAACACTCTGGGAAAACTGGGATATGTATTGGGGGACTAAAAACCACGCATGGAGCGGCGGCCCCCTTGTCATAATGAGCAAGCATTTTGCCGGTATCACTCCGCTCGGAGCAGGGTATGAAAAGGTTAAAATTGACCCTCAGTACTCTTTGATGAATAATATGTATTGCGCCGTGCCGAGCATAAAAGGGTTAGTCATCCTTGATTACGAAAAATCTTCCGACAATTACGTTGTTAATATTACACTCCCGCAAGATATGAAGGCTGTTTTATATATACCGGCTGATGCGGTTGTAAATATCAACTCTCAACCGTATTATCAGAACGGCTGTTATATAAACAACGAAATGGGTAATGTGGAGATTCTTGAAAAATAAAACTTTCGCTTTTTAAGGTCGCAGACTGTTGAGGTCTGCGGCCTTTTCTGTTTTGTTAAATTCTATTCAGAAAGCATGCCGGCACGGTTTTATTCCGATTGACAGAGAAACAACAGCATGATAAAATCAAGACAAATCACAAATAAAAATCGGGGTGCAGCCATGATTGTTATAAAAAGCGTCGCAGCATTATTATCCGCGCTGGTTTTTTTGATTTCCGCCTCGGGAATAACAACATTTTTCCCGCATCTTGCGGTAATTCCCGATATCGTAAATGTCGGCATTGACTATATTTCGCTCGAAAGAGATGAAAATGCAATTTCCAAAAAAGAGCTGATCAAGGAAATTGCCGAAGCAAACAAAAATCCCGGTCATCCGTTCATACTCGCAACCAAAGAGAATTTCGAAACAGTTCGCCGCGAATGCCTCGAAAACAGTTTCTCCGAATACACCCGCGGACTTTTTAATTCCGTTATCGATAACGCCGAAGGACTTCTTGACGCGGAGATATATCCTGTCATTCCGTATGAGCTTGATGAAGAAGACAGCATTCTGCCCATTTCGCGCGAGGTGATTAACAGAATCGTTATCCTCGGCTATGCGTGGCAGATTACCGGCGAAGAAAAATACGCCGCCAGAGCATGGCAGGAGCTTGAAAATGTTTGCGGATATGACGATTGGTGCACAAGCCATTTCCTTGCAACTGCAGAAATGGCACTTGCCGTATCAATCGGCTATGATTGGCTTTTCGATTATCTTTCCGATGCTCAGAAATCCCTTCTCGCCGAAACAACATGGGAATACGCCATTGAACCCGCGCTGTCAAAGAATTATCTTAAAAATTGGTTTACCTGGTCAAAAAACAATTGGAACAGCATTTGCTACAGCGGAATAGGTATTGCATGCATGACCTTTTCATCTTATAATCCCGAAAAGGCGGCGGAATTTCTTGCCATGTGCTATGCCAACATGCCGATTGCTTTTGAAAACTTTACCCCTGACGGCGTTTACGCCGAAGGCCCCGGCTACAGTCAGTCAGGCATGAACTCAATCGTATTTTTTGTTGCGACTTCCCGAAATTACTTCGGAACGGATTTCGGCATGTCTGAAATCGACGGTTTCAAACAGCTCGGATTTTTCCCCGCATATATAACAACTCCCACGGGCGTTTTCAACTTTGGCGATAATAAAGCAAGGATGTGCTTCAGCCCCGTGCTTCATTGGTATGCTTCCGAATACAGTTCTCCCCTGCTTGCCGTCTATCAGATGTGGGATGCTCCCGAAGAATTTTTGCCCAACGCCTCTGACTCAGCCGAAAGAAACGGCAGCGGCAAAGAAGACGCACTCTCATCGCTTTGGTATAACAGAAGCTATACTGCCGAAAGCAGCAGCTTCAAAAATGAGCCGCTTGCCATGCATCTTGAATCCGATGTCGGGCAATCCCTTGTGCTTATGCGAAGCGCTTTTCTTGATAAAAACGCAACCTTTGCGGGAATCAAAGGCGGTTATAACTACACTAATCACGGGGATTTGGATATCGGCACATTCGTTTTCGATTCCATGGGTGAAAGATGGGCTGAGGAGCTCGGCCCCGGCAGCTATGACGCCCCAAACTATTTTGTCAACCTCCCCGCAGCAGGCCGTTGGAAAAACTACTGCAAGCGCGCTGAGGGGCAAAACACTCTTGTTATCAACCCCGATTACACAATCGATGACCAGTATGCACTCGCCGAATGCAGCTTCACTGAGTTTGAAGAGACTGCCGACGGCGGCAGATGCGTGCTTGACATGACCGACGCTTACCGCATGAACGGTGCCGTTAAGGCTGAAAGAGAATTTGAGCTTTACAACGGCAGAACATCGCTGAAAATTACCGACGAGGTTAAATGCATCCTGCCGAGCGAGATTTATTGGTTTATGCACACAAAAGCGGATATTGAAATCACAGACGGCGGTAAAACCGCAATCCTTACCGTAAACGGAAAACAAATGAAGGCAACGCTTCACGGCGACGGAGAATTTTCCGTTATGTCCGCCGAAGCACTCGGCGGCAAATATGAATATGATGCCGATTATTCCGATATAAACAAGCTCACGGTTCACCTTGAAAATGTTATGCAGGCGGATATCTGTATCACGCTTGAACCCGTAAAATAAATAATAAGAACGGCAGGAAAGATTTGTAAATCTTCCCTGCCGACTTTTTGTTTATGGTTAATTATTGTTTGCGAAAAACAATCGTTCCCGTTTCCGCATCCATCGACTCAACAATCGCAAGCGACTCAAGGTTGTAGCCAAGGTTACGGATAACCTGACCGCCTATCTGGAAGCCCTTTTCAATCGCGATTCCGAGCCCCTCAACCGTTGCACCCGAAGCTTCGGTTATTGCAATAAGCCCCTGCAAAGCGCAACCGTTTGCCAGAAAATCGTCAATAATCAACACATGGTCATTTTCATTAAGAAATTTTTTTGATACGATAACCTGATTCTTGTTTTTATGAGTGAAGGATTCAACCTCGGCAACATACATATCGCCGTCAATGTTGATGCTCTTGGATTTCTTTGCAAAAACCATCGGCACTCCGAAGCATCTTGCAACAGAGCATGCAATCGCAATGCCCGAAGCCTCAATTGTGAGCACCTTTGTTATTTTTTTATCGGCAAAACGGCTCTTGAATTCCTCGCCCATTTTGTCCATAAGCTCAATATCCATCTGATGATTCAGAAAGCTGTCAACCTTTAAAACGTTACCGGGCTTGACAATGCCGTCTTTGATAATTCTTTCTTCCAGAAAATTCATAGTCATACCTCCGCGTTCGCTCACATTCACTTCTGATAAATTTTAACATAATCCACAATAAATTCCGTTTTGAAGGTTTCTTTATCAAAGCCTTCAAGCTCACTCAAATCCGGAATTTCAAGGGATACTATAACATCCTCGGGCACCTGTGACACACCGTTACCAAAGCTTGACCGCACGGTTTCAACGCCGTTTACATAAAAGATATATTCATCCTCTGTCCACTCAAGACCGTAGGTGTTATATTTCTTTGTGATATCGTTGCCCTTGAATTTGCCGAGCAATGCCGACTGGAAGCCTTCCTGAACGCCGTCAACGCCCGCGCAGTGAATCGTGTTGGTTACTGCATATTTATCACCGTCATAGCAATATGATTCGAAAATATCAAGCTCAGCTCCGCCGACCCCGCCCTTTGAAACTGATGCGGTATAGGGTGAATCCGCCTGAATCCAGAATGCGCTCCAATAACCGGGGCTGTCGTTGCAGATGCAGCGGATTTCAAAATAACCCTGTTTATATCTTTCTTTGAGCTTGACAGCAGCCGTATACCATCCCTCGCCGTACTCTCCGTCGGTCAGATATTCGCCGGTAATAATCAAATTGCCGTTTCTGAGCTCAACCTGACTGTCGGCATTGAAGCCGCCGCGCCTTGAGCCGTTGCCTCTTGTTTCCCATATATCGGTATCAAGAGCATCGCCCTCAAACTCATCATAAACAACGATGTTATAATCTGCCAAATCAAGAGTTTCCCCTCTCGGGGTAAGCGGAGTGCCGAAAATGAGCATTGAAACAATTTCAGCCATGGCAACCAAGATTGAAACAATCTTCTTGAGTGAGAAAGCTGTAAAAAGGTTGCCGAAATATTCAAAAAATTTTTCAATTGCCCAAACTTCGCGGATACTCAAATGCAGTAATTCAATAATTTTTTCCCACATGATATCAACTCCTTGTATCAGAATGACCCCACAAATGAATTGCGGGGTCATAATTTTTACTTCTGCGATGCTTCAAGAGCCTGCTTAACATCGGCGATAATATCATCAACATGCTCAATGCCGACGGAAAGGCGGATAAGGTCATCGGAAATTCCGCAATCGATAAGCTCCTGAGGTGTGAGCTGGCGGTGAGTTGTGCTTGCGGG
>JAZLCS010000005.1:0-11741 GCA_045614385.1 Acutalibacteraceae bacterium
GCCAAGGAAGAGGGCAGTGCCGCAGCACCCACAGCGGGTCTTCATTTTACTCCTGCATTGCTTGAAAAAATCAAAGAAAAGGGTATAAAAATCGGCTACGTTACCCTTCACGTCGGTCTTGGTACGTTCCGTCCCGTCAAGGCTGACGACATCAAAGACCATCATATGCACTCCGAACATTACTATCTGCCTGCTGAAACGGCAGAGCTGATTAATTCAACCAAGGCAAACGGCGGAAGGGTTTTTGCTGTCGGAACAACCTGCTGCAGAACGCTTGAGTCTGTTGCAACTTTCCGCGGTGAAATAATTGAGGATGACGGCTGGACAGATATTTTTATCTATCCCGGCTATGAGTTCAGATGTATTGATTGCCTTATAACCAATTTTCATTTGCCCGAAAGCACCTTGATTATGCTTGTGAGCGCATTTTGCGGATATGAAAACACCATGAATGCATATAAAGTTGCCGTTGAAGAAAAATACAGATTTTTCAGCCTTGGCGACAGCATGATAATTTACGGAGAATAGCTATGTATAAACTTATAAAAAAAGAAGGCAACGCAAGACGCGGTGAGTTCGCTACCGTTCACGGAACGGTTCAGACGCCTGCGTTCATGAATGTTGCAACCTGCGGCGCGATAAAAGGCGCGCTTTCTGCCGTTGATTTAAAAGAAATCGGCTGTCAGGTAATGCTTTCAAACACCTATCACCTCCATGTCCGCCCCGGTGATGAGCTTGTTCGCGAAATGGGCGGGCTTCATAAATTTACCGCATGGAACGGCCCGATTCTTACCGACAGCGGCGGTTTTCAGGTTTTTTCCCTCGCTTCTCTGAGAAAAATTCAGGAGGAGGGTGTTTATTTTCAGTCGCATGTTGACGGGAGACATATTTTTATGGGCCCCGAAGAAAGCATGAGAATCCAGTCAAACCTCGGTTCAACAATTGCCATGGCTTTTGATGAATGCGTTGAAAATCCTGCAAAATATGACTATGCGAAGCAGTCCTGTGAAAGAACGACCCGCTGGCTTGAACGCTGTAAAGCCGAGATGCAGAGATTGAATTCTCTGCCCGATACGGTAAACCCCAATCAGCTTCTTTTCGGAATTAATCAGGGCTGCACATATGAAGATTTGAGAATAAAGCACATGCAGGAAATTGCAAAGCTTGACCTTGACGGCTATGCAATCGGCGGCCTTGCCGTCGGCGAGCCGAAAGAGGATATGTACCGCATAATTTCCGCGGTTGAGCCTCATATGCCTGCCGATAAAATCCGTTATCTGATGGGTGTCGGTACTCCCGGTAATATTCTTGAAGCGGTCTATAGAGGCGTTGACCTTTTTGACTGCGTTATGCCCAGCAGAAATGCGCGCCACGGTCATCTTTTTACAAAACAGGGTATTATCAATCTTAACAATAAGAAATATGAGAAAGACCCTCTGCCTATTGACTCCGAATGCACTTGCCCCGCATGCCGCAGCTTTTCAAGGTCATATATCAGGCATCTGTTCAAGGCGAAAGAAATGCTTGCCATGCGCCTTTGCGTTATCCACAATCTTCATTTTTATAATATGCTAATGCAGGAAATCCGTGACGCTCTTGATAACGGAACCTTCAAGGAATATCACGATAAATATGTGGATTTGCTTGATACAAGAATTTAATTGTAAAATTTTTGATTTTGATATTGCATAATTTTATGAGTTAATATATAATATATGCATTATGTTTTGGAGGTTATCTCAATGAACTTTATCACACTTATGGCTCAGATGATGGGCGGAACTGCTTCGGGAACCGGTGCAGCAACAGGACAGCAGGGCAGCAGCATGTCCATGATTATCATGATGGTTGCTCTTTTTGCCGTTATGTATTTTGTTATGATCCGTCCTCAGAAGAAAAAGCAAAAAGAAGAGCAGAATATGCGTGACAGCATTCAGGTTGGCGATGAAATCACAACAATCGGCGGAATTATGGGCCGCGTTGTTACCGTTAAGGAAGATTCTCTCATCATTGAAACCGGCGCAGACAGAAACAAGATGAAGATTACAAAATGGGCTGTTTCAACCAATAACACAGCTAACGAAAAGGCTGAGGCTGAAAGACTGGCTGCCAAGGAAGCTGCTGAAGCCGAAAAGAAAAAGAAGATGGAAGAAGCTGCCGAAAACAGCAAGAAGAACAGAAAGAAGTCCAAGAAAAAGGACGATACTTTTGACGCTTGATCCGAATACTTAAAACACTTCTCTCATATTATTGTTTCAGGATAATATGAGGGGAGTTTTTTTATGCCCGCCAAAACCAAAAAAACACGAAAAGAAGAAAATATATCGCCTTTTTCAAAGATTGCAACAGGAGCTGTCTTGGGCAGTATGTTATTTTTTGCCGCTTTGGCACTGTTTGCTTTGTTTGCATTGAATTCGGAGGTTAACAGCTCATTTTATATGCCGGCAGGCATGGTTTTCGGGGCTTTAACATCGATGTCAGGCGGCTTTATTGCCGTAAGGCCGTTAAAAAAGAACGGTGCGGCTTACGGAGCCTTAGCAGGCGGCGCACAGTCGCTGCTTTGTGCGCTTATTTTGTTTATCGCCAACAAAGCGGTTGCAGGAACGGGCATTTTTATTTTTATGGCTGTTGTTGTTGTCGGCGGTATTTCGGGCGGTATAATTGCGGTTAATTTAAAAATCAAGAAAAGGTATAAGTGAATGAAAAAGCTTGTTATAGCATTGGTTTTTGTTTCTTTAATGCTTACTTGTGCATGCTCGGTTCAGGAAAACGTAAGTGCCGATATATTTTTCAACCGTCTTTCAAAGAACTGTACAGTGCTTGATTTTGAAGGCTCGGAGCAGTTCTTGAAGGATAACAAACACTGCTGTTTTGTGAAAGATGCAAACGGAGCGGAATTTGCATTCGAAATAACCGTTAACGAAAGCGGCGATGCGCAGAAAATCAGCCTTGCATGCGATATTACGAAAATACCGACAAGTCTGATGAAATGCATTGAAAGCGTTATAAAAACATATTCGCCCGAGGACGATATAAAAGAAGTTTTCGCCGCTCTTTTTGAAAACGGCAAAATAAAGCAGGGGAATGCTTATCATGAAACACAGTGGCGAAAATATTCGTGCTATGCCGCTGAAAATGATTTTTTCTTTTGTGTTCAGAATAAAAAGCTTATAAAAGAAACAAAAGTTGAACTGAGCCTGAAACCGAATGACAGAGTTGATTTTTGAAATAAAAAACGCATTGACGAAGCGAAAATTTCATCAATGCGTTAAATAATTTACATCATTTCGGAAAGCTGAACGGGTCTGCCTTCTGCAACCGATTTCTTTGCGGCAAGAGCAACAAGAATTGAGTTAAGACCGTCTTCGCCTGTTGTGGGTGTGGGCTTATCTTCATTGACAGCCTCAACAAACTGAAGCATTTCATCTCTGAAAGACTGCATGTATCTTTCAAGGAAGAAGTAGAGCGGCTTGTCGGCAACAACACCGTCTTCACCCATGAAAACAACGTTTGTGGGAGTGTCGTTAGAAGCAACGGCTGCGCCCTTGCTGCCGAAAACTTCAATTCTCTGGTCATAGCCGTATGCAGCGCGTCTGCTGTTATCAATAACGCCTACTGCACCGTTTGCAAACTTGAGGCTTATAACGGCGGTGTCAACATCGCCTGCTTCGCCGATTGCGGGGTCAACAAGGCAGGTTGCGTTGGCATAAACTTCAGTCACTTCGCTGCCTGCAAGGAAACGAGCCATGTCGAAATCATGAATTGTCATATCAAGGAACATACCGCCGCTGACTGCGGAATATTCTGCCGGCGGGGGAGCGGGGTCTCTTGAAGTGATTTTAACAATGTGAACATCGCCGATTTTGCCTTCGTTAACCATAGCTCTTACGTTTGCAAAGTTATGGTCAAAGCGGCGGTTAAAGCCAACCTGAAGTTTAACCTTTGCTTTTTCAACCGCTGCTATAACAGCGTTAACCTTTTCGGGAGTGAGATCAACGGGTTTTTCGCAGAAGATGTGTTTGCCTGCTTCTGCCGCTTCAATGGCGATATCAGCATGTGTATCTGTTGAAGAGCAAACAAGAACTGCTTCAACTTCGGGGTCGGCGAGCATTTCTTTATAATCGTTGTAAATCTTGGGAATGTTAAGCTCTGCCGCTACTTTTTCTGCATTAGCCTTGAAAACGTCTGTGATTCCGATAACCGTTGCAGTCGGAACATTGTATGTTATCGACTTTGCATGAAGGGAACCGATTCTGCCGGCACCGATGATGCCTATTTTAAGCTGCTTCATTTTTGTCAAGTCCTTTCTGAAAAACTCAGGGAATATCCCTTGAATAACATTTTAATTTTATCACACATTACTGTTAAATTCAACATGATTTACCGTTATTTTGAAAATTTTTGCTTTGTTGCCATCCCGCCGCGGATATGTCTTTCAGCTTTGTTCACATCAAGAACCTTTCTCACGTCATTATAGAGCGACGGGCTCAGCTTTTTAAGACGCTGGCTGACATCCATATGCACCGTACTTTTGGAAATTCCGAATTTTCTGGCTGCGGCGCGCACCGTGGTTTTGTTTTCAATAATATATTCAGCAAGTTCAATTGCTCTTTGTTCAACGATTCCTTTCAATAAAAGCCCTCCCGATTTACATATCAATAGATAATATGAAATCGGGTCGCTGAATATGACGAAACAAAAGCCCCGGCAGAAAGCTGCCGAGGCAAAAAATTATCTTTCTTCTCTGAAATATGAAAGACCGAGGCTTGCGGGAGGCTGATTTTCTCTTTTGCGTCTCATGCTGATAACAACAAGAACAAGTATGGTTACAACATAAGGTGTCATTTTGAAAATTTCCTGTGAAGCCATGGTGAGGTTGGGAATATAGTTGTGAACAATAAGAAGTCCGCCGAACAGAATTGAGCCGAATATGCTGAGATTCGGTTTCCATACCGCGAAAATAACCAGAGCGATTGCAAGCCAGCCTCTGTCGCCGAAGCCGTCGTTTGACCAAACGCCGCAGGCATAGTCCATAACATAGTAAAGTCCGCCGAGACCTGCAATTATGCTGCCGATACATGTTGCAAAGTATTTGTATTTTGAAACATTAACACCCGCAGCATCGGCTGTTGCAGGGTTTTCGCCAACAGCTCTGAGGCTGAGGCCTGCTCTTGTTTTGTTGAAAAAGTAAGCGGTTGCAAGAGCAATTATAATCGCAACATAGGCCAGAAAACTGTAGGAGAGAAAAAGGTCGCCGAACCAACCGAGCTTATCTGCAAAAGGAATCTGCGTTTTAAAGCAATTGCTTGTTGCGGAAAGCGCGATTGAAGGCAGCTCGCTGTTGGTGAGTTTTATCAGAGAACCTCCGAAGAAGTTGCCAACGCCGACGCCGAATGTTGTGAGTGCAAGGCCGGTAACATTCTGATTCGCTCTGAGTGTTACTGTGAGGAAAGAATAAATAAGACCCATTGCAAGTGAACCGAGAATTGAAGTCAGAATCGGTATTATGACTGCAAGAGCAGGGTTAATTGTTGTAACGCTGTTTTCATAGATAAACGCACCGATTACACCTGAAATTCCGCCAACATACATAATTCCTGCCGTACCGAGATTGAGATGGCCTGCTTTTTCGGTTATAATTTCACCGGTTGAGCCGAACAACAGAGGAATGCCCTGGACAATTGCTCTTTGTATGAATGCAATAATCATTATTTGTTCGCCTCCTTATTTTTTTGACGGAATTTGATTGAATAGTTAACGAAGAATTCGCTGCCGATGATAAAGAAAATGATAATTCCCGTAAGTATTTCGGAAAAAGAATCGTTCAAACCGAAGTCCGTTGAAATCTGACTTGCTCCTTTTTCAAGGAATACTATAAGTAAAGAAGTGAGAATCATGTAAATCGGGTTGAATTTTGCAAGCCATGAAACCATGATTGCCGTGAAGCCTCTGCCGTCAACCGTTTCTTTGGCGATTGAATGGTCAGTGCCCGAAACGAGCAACAAGCCTGCAATGCCGCAAACCGCACCCGAAAGGAACATTGTTCTGAGAATAACTTTTTTAACATTGATGCCTATGTATTTTGCAGTGTTTTCGCTTTCGCCGACAACGGAAATCTCGTAGCCGTGTTTATTGTATTTAAGATAGATATACATACCTATTGTAAGCACGGCAACAATAAGAATATTGAAAAGATAGGACTGTCCGCCGATTTTCGGGAGCCATCCCGCTTGAGAAACGCTGTTGATAATACCTATTTTTCCAGAGCCAACGGGATTTGAATGGAGAAATACGAAATAAGAAACAATCTGCATTGCAATATAGTTCATCATCAGAGTGAACAATGTTTCGTTAGTGTTCCAATAAGCTTTGAAAAATGCGGGAATCAAAGCCCAGATTGCACCTGCCAGTACGCTTGCGATTATCATAACGGGAAAAAGGACAATGGGTGGAAGCGATTCACCGAAATAAATCATGCATGCGGCTGTTGCAAGACCGCCGATAAGAACCTGACCTTCGGCGCCGATATTCCAGAATTTCATTTTGAAAGCAGGTGTTACCGCAAGAGATATGCACAGAAGAATGGCAACATTCTGAAGCAGCGACCAGATCCTGCGTTCCGAACCGATGGCTCCTTCAATAATTGTTGAATAAATTTTAATCGGATTTTCACCCGTCAGGATTATTGTTACCGCTCCGCAAACAACGAGTGCAGCCACAACGGAAAGAATGCGGATTAGCCAGGAAAGCCAGAACGGCAAGGCCGCACGTTTAACAATATGAAACAGCGGTTCGCTCACTTTATTATTTCTCATCGCTTTCACCTCCGTGTTTTGTCATGAGAAGACCGAGCTCTTCTTTTGTTGCGGTTCTTGCATCAACAATTCCCGAAATAGTGCCCGAGCTGATAACCATAATTCTGTCGCAGAGCTCAAGCAAAACGTCAAGGTCTTCGCCAACAAAAATAACGGCAACTCCGTTTTGCTTCTGACTGTTGAGCAAATTATAAATAAGATATGATGAATTGATGTCAAGTCCGCGAACGGGATATGCCGCCATAAGCACGGTGGGGGAGGCGGCAATTTCTCTGCCGACAAGGATTTTCTGAACATTTCCGCCCGAAAGCCTTCTGACCGGAGTTGATGTGCCCGGTGTAACAACACCGAGATCTTCGATGATTTTTTTGGCGAGCGTTCTCGGCTGCTTTCTGTCAACAAAAAGAGATTTGCCTTTTTTGTAGCTTCTGAGCACCATGTTGTCAACAATATCCATGTTGCCGACAAGGCCCATACCGAGTCTGTCTTCGGGCACAAATGAAAGTCTGACGCCGAGCTCTCTTATCTGAACGGGTGTTTTATCGCGGAGATTATCAATTTTGCCTGTTTTTGGGTCATGATAAAGAATATTGCCGTCATTAAGCTTTTGTAAACCCGCTATTGATTCAAGCAGCTCGCGCTGTCCGCTGCCCGCAATGCCCGCAATGCCGAGAATTTCGCCCGAAAACGCATTGAATGAAATGTTGTCAAGAACTTTGATTCCTTCGCGGTTAACACAGCTTATGTTCATAACCTCAATTCGTTTTTCACAGTTCTGAGGCTCGGTTCGGTCAATATTAAGAGCGATTTTTTTGCCGACCATCATTTCGGTCAGTTCAGACTCATTGGTTTTGCTTGTTTCAACAGTTCCGACATATTCACCTTTGCGCAGAACGGCAACTTTATCGGAAAGCGAAAGAACTTCGTGGAGCTTGTGAGTAATAATGATGATTGATTTTCCGCTTTCTTTCATTCTGCGCAGAACCGCAAAAAGTTTCTGGGTTTCCTGCGGAGTAAGAACAGCGGTAGGTTCATCAAGAATAAGAATATCTGCGCCTTTATAGAGAACCTTAACAATTTCAACCGTTTGTTTTTCCGAAACAGACATTTCATAAATCTTCTTGTCAAGGTCAATTTCAAAGCCGTATTTATCTGTGATTTCTTTGATTTCTTTTGTTGATTCTTTAATATTGTATTTGCCTTTTCCTTCAATGCCGAGAACAATGTTTTCGGCTGCGGAAAAAACATCAACAAGCTTGAAATGCTGATGAATCATGCCGATTTTATGCTCAAAAGCATCCTTGGGCGAGCGAATGACAACTTCTTTGCCGTTAATGTAAATATGACCGCTGTCAGGGAAATAAATGCCAGAAATCATATTCATAAGAGTTGTTTTACCGCTGCCGTTTTCACCGAGGATAGAGAGAATTTCACCGCTGTTAACAGTGAGTGAAACATTTTTGTTGGCAACAATGCTGCCGAATGTTTTGGTTATATTTTTTAATTCAATAGCAGGATTGCTCACTTTTTTACCTCCGTAAGTTTACTTTCAAAAGACGGTTCAGCGCCTGAACAGTCTTTTCAAAATAAAATAAATGTATAGGCGGAGTTTTACCTCCGCCTATAAAATTTTGATTAATATGCTTCGTTGAGGAGCTTGATGCCGTCAATCTTGAGGTCAAAGTAAGGAGCTGAACGATATTCTGATTCGTGGAAATAACCGTCAGAAATTACTTCTGTGTCAGGTGTGTAAGCATCGTCTGTGTCAACATCGGCAACATAGCTTGTGAGTGTTTCGCCCTTAACGGTGAATGTTGCAGCGTCGAATACCTTGATAGAACCGTCAGCAAGACCTGCTTTAACTTCTTCAAGCTTTTCTGCAGTGCCTGCAGCAGCAGCGTTATCGTTGATTTCACTCAGTTCAACAGAACCTTCAGCGATGCCGCCGCACCAGTCGTCAGCGATTTCAGTGCCGTTGAGAACCGATTCAATCATATATTTGAAGTAGGGTTCCCAGTTGATTCTTGAAGAAATGATGAATGTGTTGGGGCAGGCAGAAACGGTGCTGCCGTTGTATGATACGTTGGGGATACCTGCTGTTTCGCATGCGGTGGGAGCACCCCATGAGTCAGCGTGCTGGCTGATAAGAACGCATTTGTTGCTGATAAGCAGCTCAGCGGCTTCCTTTTCTGCCATTTCGTCATACCAGCTGCCGGTGAACTGAACTTCCATTGTTACGCTGGGGCAAACTGACTTTGCGCCGAGATAGAATGATGTGTAGCCTGAAACAACTTCTGCATAAGTCCATGCGCCGACATAGCCCATCTTTGCTTCTTCGGCAGTAATTGTGCCTGCATCAATCATTTCGTTGAGTTTTAAACCTGCTGCAACGCCGGCAAGATATCTGCCTTCATAGATTGAAGCGAAAGCGTTGTGGAAGTTGGGGAGATCGGTGGTGTGCGCTCTGGTTCCCGTAGCATGGCAGAACTGAACATCGGGGCGTTCCTTAGCGGCTTCAATCATATAAGGCTCGTGACCGAAGCTGTCAGCAAAAACGATTGCACATCCGTCGTCGGCAAGGTCAAGAGCTGCTTCCTGGCATTCTGCACCTTCGGGAACGTTGACTTTGGGAACAAATTCAACGTTAAGTGCTTCACAAGCAGCTTTGGCGGCTTTAATAAAGTTGTTGTCATAAGTTGAATTTTCATCATGAAGGAAGATGAAACCAACCTTGAGCTTTTCGCCGTCGGCAACGTTACCCTGAGGATCGGTTGTGTCGTCGGTGTTACCGCCGCAAGCAGCAAAACCGAGCAGCATGCAAAGTGCGAGAAGAATTGCGAGGATTTTTTTGAATTTCTTCATTTTTGTTACCTCCAGAATTTTATTTTAATCCGTTTGCGGTGGCTTTCGTTAAACGGATTTAGTAACCTTTAAAAAAAATCGATAATTTTTACAAACAATATAATTATAGTTTATGATTAGTCAAAAATCAAGAATTTTTTAAGTTTTATTCAGATAAAAAACATCGAAGTTCTATGATAAATCGTGAATTAACAAAACCCGCAGTAATATCGATTTGAATTGTATGCTGAAAATGAGATTATTGACATTGAAGTTGACTTTCAATATAATAAAACATGTAAAATAGCTTAAGGAGAAAAATATGGCTTTTATCAGTGTTTTTGAGGTTATCGGTCCGAATATGGTCGGCCCGTCAAGTTCACACACCGCAGGCGCAGCTTCGATTGCGCGTCTTGCATGGAAGATGGTTCACGAAAAAATCAAAAGCGTTAAATTTACGCTGTACGGCTCTTTTGCGCAAACATACAGAGGCCATGGTACGGACAGAGCTCTTCTCGGCGGCATGATGGGATTTAAAACCGATGATGAGAGAATTCGCGATTCATTCGAAATTGCCGAAAAAGAGGGGATAGAGTTCTCTTTCGAAACCAACACAATCGAAACCGATGTTCATCCGAATACCGTTGACATGGAAATTGAAGATGTAACGGGCAGAAAGCTGACCGTGAGAGGTGAGTCCCTCGGCGGCGGCAAGGTTAAACTGACCAGAATTAACGGGGTTAAGGTTCATTTCACGGGCGAATATCACGCCCTTATCGTTGTTCATAAAGACCATCCGGGCGTTATCTCCAAAATTACCAGCGTGTTCGGAAAACTTCATGTCAATATTGCTTTTTTGCGTGTTTACCGCGAACAAAAAGGCGGCGATGCTTATATGATTATTGAATCCGATGAAGCGATAACGGAAAGCGCGGTTATGGAAATTGAAAAGAATCCTTTCGTCAGAGAAACCATGCTTATACGCAGATAGAGGAGCAATCCGAACTATGCCTGAAAGCGAAGATTTTTTATCGTGAGGATTTTTGGCTTATCAAAGCACAAAACGCAGCAAATCCTTGACAGATTTGCGAGTATTTTAACGAAGAAAAGGCGGAAACAATCCGATAAAAACACGGTTCGGATTACTTCCGCCACTCTAAGGAAGTGTGAAATATGGATTTTAATACTGCAGAAGAATTGCTCGCATTGTGTAAAAAAGAGAATAAATCCATTGCTGAAATAATGCGTCTGCGCGAAATAATTTTTGGTGATGACGATGCCGAAACGGTTGACAAGCGCATGAAAAAATCGCTTCAGATTATGCGCAATTCTGCTCATAACCCGATAACAAGCATTGTTCGTTCAATGGGCGGAATGATTGGCGGCGAAGCTTCAAAGCTTGAGAAAAGACGGGTTGAAGGCAAATCCATTTGCGGAAATGTTCTCACAAAAGCACTTATTTATTCGCAGGCTGTGCTCGAAGTCAATGCTTCGATGGGCGTTATTGTAGCAGCACCCACCGCAGGCTCCGCAGGAGTTCTTCCCGCCGTTCTCTTTTCGCTTGAAGAAGAGTTTGGCTTGTCGGAAGATGTTGTTATTGAAGGATTGTTTACTGCGGGTGCAATAGGCTGCCTCCTGATGAAAAACGCCTCTGTTTCGGGCGCGGAAGCAGGTTGCCAGGCGGAAATTGGTTCCGCTGCCGCAATGGCTGCCGCTGCGGCTGTTCATATGATGGGCGGCACGGCGGAGCAGTGCTTTGATGCGGCATCAATCACAATCAGCAATATGCTGGGACTCGTCTGTGACCCGATTGCAGGGCTTGTTGAAATGCCTTGCCAGAGCAGAAATGCCGCAGGTGCATCAAATGCGCTTACAAGCGCGGAAATGGCTCTTGCGGGAATAAAAGCGGCTGTTCCTTTTACTGAAATGTCCGATTCGATGTATCGCGTTGGCAGAGGATTGCCTGCCGAGCTTCGCGAAACCGCTCTCGGCGGCTGCGCGGCAACTCCTACCGGTTGCAGCCTGAAATGTAAAATATTTGGCGGATGTAATAACTAAGCAAATATAATAATAAGGCAAGCGGAT
>JAZLCS010000006.1:0-7296 GCA_045614385.1 Acutalibacteraceae bacterium
T
The DNA here is from genome assembly GCA_045614385.1 of Acutalibacteraceae bacterium. GTDB lineage: Bacteria > Bacillota > Clostridia > Oscillospirales > Acutalibacteraceae > CAG-177. Next base: position 2 of record JAZLCS010000006.1, read on the forward strand.
CCAACCGCCGAAAACGTTCATTGACTTACCCGTTGCGAGAGAAAGATGAGTATCTCCGATTGCAAAAAGAGCCATAAACAAATCCTTTCCTGAAATAATCAAAAACAATCCGTCAATACTATTACTGCGGATATTCCGCAATAAATTTTAAGGAGAGAAACCGAAAATGAATAAGGAAATCGGTGCAATTACCTGTTTTGCAAAAAACTGTGTTTATCATAAGGGTAACACATCTTGTACTGCAGGCACAATCGAGGTAGGCAATTCTTCAGCCTGCAAATGCGGTGAAACACAGTGTTCAACCTTTAAGCTTAACGACAAGGCAGTTCACGAAGCAAGAGGCTGCTGCGATTAAATTCCAAGCATATTGAACACAACGCCGTCCATGCTGTCCTTTGAACAACAACCGTCAAATCTTACCGCTTTGTTGCGAAGATTTGCAAGCTGTTCGGGGCAGCATTTTCCTGTAACGGCTGCAAGGCGTTCAACCATTTCAAACTCGTCAAGGCCATCATTTTTTCCGTCAACGGCTTCAAGAACCGCCGCACTGAATTTGAACGGGCTGGCAGTTGAAGCGATAACGGCAGGAGTGTTGTCGCCTGTTTCGGATTTATAATCGTAGTATACTTTAACTGCAACGGCAGTATGAGTGTCGCAAAGATAATTCTTCTCCTTAAAGACTTTTGCAATTGTCGCCTTCGTTTCATCATCATCACAGCAGCCTGCAGCAAACTGAGCCTTGATTTTTGCGAGAGTATCCGCATCAACCTCGTATTTGCCGTTTTCCGAAAGCTGCTTCATCCATGAGGTAACGCTTTCGCTGCCTGCGATTGAATAGAGGAGTCTTTCAAGGTTGCTTGAAATAAGAATATCCATTGAAGGAGAAATTGTGGTAAAGAACTCACGGTTTCTGTTATAAACACCCGTTGTGAGGAACTCAGTGAGAACGGAGTTGCTGTTTGAAGCGCATATAAGCTTCTTGACAGGCAAGCCCATTTCCTTTGCGTAATATGCGGCAAGAATATTGCCGAAATTGCCCGTCGGAACAACTATGTTGATTTCGTCGCCGGCTTTGATTTCGCCGCTGGCAAGCAAATCGCAATAAGCGGAGAAATAGTAAACAATCTGCGGACAGAGTCTGCCCCAGTTGATGGAATTGGCAGATGAGAATGCCATTGAATTTGCGGCAAGCTTTTCACCGATTGATTTATCCGTGAAAATCCTCTTAACTCCGCTCTGTGCATCATCAAAATTGCCTTCGATTGCACAAACCGCAACGTTGTTACCTTCCTGAGTGCACATCTGGAGCTTCTGCATAGGACTTACGCCGTCGCTGGGATAAAAGACAAGAATCTGAGTGTTTTCAACATCCTTAAAGCCTTCAAGAGCAGCCTTGCCTGTATCACCCGAGGTTGCAACAAGAATAACAATCTTTGTGCCGGGAGCCGCTTTGCCGCTTGAAACAGTCAGAAGTCTGGGAAGAATCTGAAGAGCCATATCTTTGAAAGCGCATGTGGGGCCTTTGAAAAGCTCAAGAATATGAACGCCGTTTTCAAGCTTTGCAAGAGGAGCAACCTTTTCGCTCGAAAAGCCTGTTTCGTATGCTCCCTTAACGCAGGAATCAACCTCAGCTTCACTGAAGTCGGTCAAAAACAGAGAAAGTATCGCCTTTGCTCTGCCGATATAATCAAGACCCGCAATTTTTTCAATTTCACCCATTGCAACCTTGGGAAGGATTTCGGGAACGAAAAGACCGCCCTCAGCCGAAATGCCCTTGGTTATCGCCTGAGAAGCCGAAACCTTAACCGCAGTATCTCTTGTACTTACATAATTCATTTAAACATCATCCTTTTCGGAAAAAGTAATTCGTAATATTATAACATATATTTCTATGCTTGTAAAACCTTTTTAAAAAAGTTGTTTGCATTTTTAAAGAAAATTTTTTCAGTTTCTTCCTTTTCCATGCCTTTATTCATCAAAAACGACTGCAAGGAAACAATTTTATCAATCCCTGCAAGCTCCGGGTTTATTTCGCAGCCGTCAAAATCGGAGCCGATTGCAAGAGTGTTTTCTCCTCCAAGCTCCATAATATGCGCAACATGGCGATATACAGCTTCAAAGCCGTCGTCATCCTTGTCACCAAGGAAGCTGCCGCAAAAATTAATACCGATAAGTCCGCCGCATTCAATAAGAAGCTTTATCTGCTCATCATTCAGGTTTCGGCGGCATGAGAAGAATTTGTCTTCACTGTCCATACGCGTTTTCATAAGCACGCTTTCGCTGTTTGAATGAGAGGCAATAACTGACGCACCGCTTGAAACGGCATCAAAAAAGCCTGCGCGATTAAGATGAGAAACATCGGCAACAATACCAAGCTCGCGCATATCCTTTAAAAGCTCCTTGCCCGCAGGTTTAAGTCCCCAATCGCTGCCCGACTGACAGCCGTAGCCCAGCTCGTTTTCACCGTTCCATGTCAAGGTTATCAGCTTTACACCATGCTTTTTTGCCATATAGGCACCATATTTCGAAGCAAAAGGCGAGCCCCCCTCAACAGATATCAGCGCGGCGCATTTTCCGCTTTCGAGTGCATTGCTCATATCAGAAAAATCCCGACACATCTGAATTTTGTTGGCATTTCGTGACATCTCAAGTTTGAAATTGTTAAGCACATTTGCAAAATAATTAAAGGCATACTTGCCTCGCAGATTATCGGGAATCCAAACTGCAAAAATCTGGCACCATTTGTCAAGTGTTTCACCTTTACACAAATCAATGTGCAGATTGTTTTTACCTAACGGTTCTTTTTGGTTGTAACACTCTCCTGCGGTGTCACAGTGCAAGTCAAAAAGCTTCATACAAATCTCCTAAAATGCATTTTTTATATAGTTTATGTTGATTAAGGTATTATTATCATCAACATAAACTTCACAAACATCAAAACGCATTTCGCATTTTATTTTGGTTAATGCCAGAAAGCTTTTTGCAGCCGTTTCAACACGTTGCCTTTTACTTTCATCAACCGCTTCCAGGGGTCTGACAAGCGCATTTTCATTTCGCGTTTTAACCTCAACGAAGCAAACGGTTCCGCTCTTTTCAGCAACAATATCAAGTTCACCGAAGCGGCAAACAAAATTTGAGGACAATATGTTATAACCGTTGTCGCGCAGATATCGGGCGGCATATATCTCGCCCCACACACCTGTTTTGTTGGTAATCATTATTTTTCACCTGTAAAACTTTTAAGAAACGTTCTGCGGTGACACGGTGAAATACCGTGTTCCGTCAGCATTTCATAGTGAAGCTTTGTTCCGTAGCCCTTATGCTTTGAAAACTGATATTGCGGATATTCTTTGTCGAGTTCAAGCATAAATCTGTCCCTGCTGACCTTTGCAAGAATGGAGGCTGCCGCAATTGACATGCTCAACGCGTCACCTTTTATTACTGTTTCTCCTTCAATGGAAATCGGCGGCATTCTGTTTCCGTCAATAAGCGCGTAATCAGCAGGCACGTCAAGCCCCTCAACCGCTGTTTTCATCGCAAGAAAGGTTGCCTGTAAAATGTTGATTTCATCAATCGTTTTTTCATCAACGCTTGCAACGCTCCAACTGACTGCCTTTTCTTTTATAACATCAAAAAGAGCCTCTCTTTTCTTTTCAGAAAGCTTTTTTGAGTCATTAAGCCCTTCGATTTCACAGCCGTCAGGCAAAATAACCGCAGCCGCAAAAACGGGACCCGCCAAAGGACCTCTGCCCGCTTCGTCAACACCGCAAACAGCTTTGAAGCCTTTTTTTCGGGCATTCAATTCATATTCAAAATCCATATTTACCTCCGCAAAAGATTAAAAACGGGACGACACAGAGGCCGTCCCCTTCGTTTTTATTATTAAAGGAATTGCTTGTCTATAACCTCATTAACTATATCATAGAGATACTGCAGACTGAAATCCGAAGTTTTACTCAAAACACCGTGTTTTGATGCAAGCTCCTGCGTATAATCCTCCAGCGGATATATTCTCAGGTTGGAAAAGCTCTGACCGTAGTGAGTAACAACACCCGAAAACTTAACGTTTTCAAAAGCGATTTCGCCGTTTGTGTTATTAAGCACAATTTCAAAATTGACCACTCCGCCAAGCATTCTCGGCCCTCTGTTCTGAGCCGAAATAAAGTTGCCGAGCGAATATGCAACCAGAGTTTGGCTGCCGTCCTGATTTGTTATATATTCCATCGGCTGAATGACATGAGGATGGGTTCCGATTATAACATCAGCTCCCCATGATGCAAGCTTCTGAGCAAGGTCGCGCTGTGTCTGAGTGGGCTCATGAGTGTATTCATTGCCCCAGTGCGCGCTGACAATAACAACATCCGCAACCTCATCGGCTTTCATAATTCTGTTTTGAAGCAGAATTTCATCCTGCGCCTTGACAAGAATAACCTCGGAATCATCGGGAAGTGAAAGACCGTTGGTTGACTCGGTAAAGCCGACATAAGCAATCTTGACACCGTTGACCTCGTGCATGGGTATATTGTTGTAATCATCAAAGTCAAGGTATGCGCCGCAGGTTATCGCTTCTTTGCTTTTCCAGAAATTAATTGCGGAAATCAAGCCCTTTTCGCCGCAGTCGATTGAATGGTTGGTTGCGATATTAAAAACATCAAAACCTATTTCAAGCATTTCTTCGCCCAGCTCAACTGGTGAATTGAACATGGGATAGGTTGAAACGTTATGCTCCGTGGAAATTATCGTTTCCTGATTGAGAATCGCAACATCGGGCCGGGCAATTCTGTCCGCAAAATTTTCATAGGCATATGCAAAATCATAGCCTCCGCTTGTTCTTGCAGCCGCCTGGTTATAAATCGGCTTGTGAATCAGATTATCGCCAACCGCAACAAAGCTGACTCTTGAAAAAAGCTCCTGCTGCTCGGTTGTTGCCGGATCTGCTCCGGGTACGGCATTCGAACTGATATCCAGAGCCGGCATATCGCGTGTAAAGAAAATAATTCCGAGCGCAATAACATCAAGAATCATTATAACGGCAATAAAAACCGTCATTTTCTTTCTCATTATCTACAACTCCTCTCGGGTTCAGTCAAGCGTCAGCTTGCCGAGCTTGCCTGCGCGGTATTCGTCAAGAAGCATAACCGCGGCTCTTTCTGTATCCGTTTCGCCGCCCTTAATAAGCATTCCTCTTTTTGCGCCGATAAGCTCAAGAAGCTCATAAGGCTCCATTTCTTCAAAATCCGATATTTTATATCTGTCAATAAGTCTTTGCGGATAGTTTTTTTGCATAACCTGCAAAAGTCTGACCGCAATTTCCTGACTGTCAAGAATTTCATCTTTAACCGAACCGATAAAAGCAAGCTTGAATCCAACCTCGGGGTCTTCAAATTTAGGCCAGAGAACGCCCGGGGTATCAAGCAATTCAATGCCCGAACCGATGGCAAACCACTGGTTGCCGCGGGTAACCCCCGGCTTGTCCGCAACCTTGGCTCTGTTTTTGCCCGCCATTCTGTTGATGAATGACGACTTGCCCGTGTTGGGAATGCCGACAACCATAACCCTGAGTGACCTGCCTGCCATTCCTTTTTCTTCATTCGCCTTTATCTTTTCTTTAAGAACTTCTCTGACCGCGGGCTGAAACTTTTCAAGCCCCTTGCCGCTGCGGCAATCAACAGGCAGAGCAGTTATCCCCTTCTGCGCAAGCTCTTTGATTTTGCGCGCCGTTGCGTTATCATCCGCAAGGTCGCATTTGTTGAGCAGAACTATACGCGGCTTTGAACCGACAATTTCATCAATTTCCGGATTGCGGCTGCTCTCCGGGATTCTTGCATCAACGATTTCGCACACCGCATCAATAAGCGGCAGGCTTTCTTTTATAAGTCTGCGTGTTTTCGCCATATGGCCGGGAAACCACTGAACCGTCATTTTTTCGTTCATAATATATTAACCTATTCTACCGAAAGGCACAATTCTGAAAAGTGCCTTTCCGAGCACATATTCTTCTCTTATAAAACCGACGCGGTTATCGCGGCTGTCGGTTGAATGGTTGCGATTGTCACCCATAACAAAAACATGACCTTCCGGAACCGTTACCTCGCCTGTAAAACTTTCTCTTTCATAAGTCGGCTCGGCAACATAAGGCTCATCGAGAGCAACACCGTCAACATAAACTATACCCTTTGTGAAATCGATATTAACCGTCTGCCCTTCGGTTGCAATAACCCTTTTGACAAGCACATCGGGAACGGGCTCTTCGCAGGGCTGGCATGTTACAACAATGTCACCGTTTGAAGGCTCAGAATATGAGGCGGTAAGAATAATTCTGTCGGCATGATTAAGAGTGGGCTTCATGGAACCGCCGTTAACACCAACCGTTCTGAAAACAAAAATAAAAACAAATGCAACCGCCACAATAGCTGTTGCCGCTATTGAAACTATATCAAAGCAGCTTGTCACAAAATCGCCTTTTTTCTCTTTTATAACAACAGCTTTGTTATTTTCGCTCATTTTTATTCCTCCGTTTCTATTCTTCATAAATATCCCAATCGGACATAGGGTATATTCTCACAAGTGCTTTGCCGAGAACATATCTTTCATCAATAAGACCTATTTTGCTTGAACGGCTGTCCAAAGAAACATTTCGGTTGTCACCCATAACAAAGAGCTTGCCGTCCTCAACCGTGAGCGGAAATTCAACATCATAGCTGACCCATGTAGGCTCGTTGATATAAGGCTCATCAAGCAAAACTCCGTTAACGTAAACCTCGTTGCTTTCAAAGTCAATATAAACAGAATCGCCGCCAACAGCAATAACCCTTTTGATTATCGGCACATTTCGCTCCCACGGCTGGGTAACAACAACAATGTCGCCTCTTTCGACACTTGCGGTAACACCTGAAACAGCAACCCAGTCTCCGTCCTTAAGAGTCGGAAACATAGAATCGCCGTCAACACCGACTGCTTTAAAAACAAAAGCAAAAATCAAAAAGACAACTATTACCGCACCCTTGACGGAATCCAATAAATCATAACAGAAGGTGAGCATTGCGGATGCTTTTATCTCTTCTTCTGCTTCGGTCGGATTGAATTCAATCCAGAATTCTTCAATTCTGCGCATGCTCTCCTCCTTTCTTCGAATAGCCGTACAACTTAAGTTGTAATTAATTAATACAGATAAGAATAAAGGTGTAACAACCGCAAAATTGTTACACCCTCAACTTGATTATCTGATCTGTTCCTTAACCTTAGCAGCCTTACCGACTCTGTCTCTGAGGTAATAAAGCTTGCTTCTGCGAACA
>JAZLCS010000007.1:0-16190 GCA_045614385.1 Acutalibacteraceae bacterium
GCTTCGCAAAGAAGAACCGATTGACAAGCCCACCTTCGGCTCGGCTGCTCTCGGTCAGCTTCTGAAGGCTTATGATACATATGAAGAAAAAATCGAAAGCATAACTCTTATAGGTCTTTGCACCGATATCTGCGTTATCTCAAACGCAATGCTCATAAAAGCGTTTCTGCCCGAAACCCCGATTTTCGTTGATGCCGCCTGCTGCGCGGGTGTTACCCCCGAAAGCCATGAGCGTGCACTTGATGCAATGGCGGTTTGCCAGATAAAAGCGTTAAATCGTTAAAGCTTTTTCGCAAGAATCTATTGACAAATCGTTTTCACGGTGCTATCCTAAATGCAACAAAATTTTTCAGAGGTTATTTTTCATGACTGAAAACGTTTTCACAGCTGCATATTTCTGCTTTTACTTTATCAAGTAATTTGATAGGGTTTTGGTAGGTTTTGCTGAAAACGGATATTAAGATTGATTAATCCCCGCAGTGAAATTTACACTGCGGGGATATTTTTTTCGGAGGTTGTCAAAATGATTGTATCAATTAAAAAAGGAACCAACGAAGCTCAGATTCAGAATCTTGTTGAATGGCTTGAAAGCCTCAATCTTCAGATTCACCGCAGCAACGGACAGTATGACACCATTCTCGGCCTTGTGGGCGACACAAGCCATGTTGACATTGACCTTATCAGCGGTCTTAACATAGTAAGCAACGTTGCACGTATCAGCGAGCCTTACAAAAAAGCAAGCAGAAAGTTTCATCCCGATGATACGGTTATCGATGTCGGCGGCTTCAAAACCGGCGCACCCCATGGCGGGCACTCAGTTTTCGGGCTTTAATTCATCAAGAGCCAACCTTTATAAAAACGCCACGATGATTGTCACTCCAAAAGAAAACACGGATATACGTATACTCGAAAAGCTCAGAAACGTGCTTAATGATGCAGGTTTTGGAGCAATTAACTTTACAACTCCCGAAGAACATGATAAAGTAATAGCGTCCACTTCTCAGTTGCCGCATATTATTTCAAATGCATATGTCAAAAGCCACACCGCGGTTAAGCAGAAAGGTTTTTCGGCAGGCAGCTACAGAGATTTGACCCGAGTTTCAAAGCTCAATAAAAAAATGTGGACAGAGCTTTTCTTTGAAAACAAGGATAATCTTTGCGATGAAATCGATTTTCTTGTTGAAAGACTTTCGGAATACAGTGCCGCACTTAAGGCAGACGGCAAAGAAACGCTCGTTGCTCTTCTCAAAGAAGGAACGGACAGCAAAAAACAGGCAAAGTAGGGTTATAAATGGAAATCATCAGAGTTAACGCATCAAAGGAATATGACGTTGTTATCGGCAAAGGCATTCTCGAATCTCTCGGCGAAAGATGTGCTTCTCTGCTCGGAAAGGGCAAAGCGGTTATCGTGACGGACAGCAACGTTGCACCATTATGGCTGAAAAAAGCAAAGACAAGCCTTGAAGAAGCGGGAATCGAAACACTCGAATTCATCTTCCCCGCAGGTGAGGACTCCAAAAGCACAAAAACACTCTTTGAGCTTGTTGAGTTTATGGCTGAAAACAAACTCACCCGCTCCGATTTTGCAGTTGCGCTCGGCGGCGGCGTGACGGGCGACATGACCGGCCTTGCCGCTTCGCTTTATCTGAGGGGAGTTCCCTTTGTTCAGGTGCCGACAACTCTGCTTGCGGCGGTTGATTCCTCTGTCGGCGGCAAAACTGCGGTTAATCTCTCGGCAGGCAAAAATCTGATGGGCGCATTTTCACAGCCTTCTCTCGTGCTTTGCGACACCGACACGCTCTCAACCCTGCCCGAAGAGGAGTTTGCAAACGGCATGGCAGAGGTTATCAAATACGGCGTTATTTTTGATAAGGATTTGTTTGACACGGTTCGCGGCGGCAATGTGAAATCCGATATGAAAAAAATCATTGCAAGATGCGTTGAACTGAAAAGAGATGTCGTTGTAAAGGATGAATTTGACAAGGGCGACAGGCAGCTTCTCAACTTCGGTCATACTATGGCTCATTCGATTGAAAAACTCAGCAATTTTGAAATTCCCCACGGCTCAGCGGTTGCAATCGGCATGGTTATCGCTGCAAAGGCATCATATGCTCTGGGCTGGAGCGATGAGGACTGCACGGCGGCAATTATCGAAGCGAATAAAAACAACAACCTCCCCTGCGAATGTGCCTATGCGCCAAAAGACCTCGCAGATGCGGCTCTTTCGGATAAAAAGCGCACGGGCGGCACGATTAATTTTGTTGTTCCCAAGATTATGGGCGAATGTGTTCTTAAAAAAATTCCCGTTGAAGATTTATACAGAATTGCGGAGTATAAATGAACATGAATAATGAATTACCCAAAAGAAAACACCCTCGTTTAAAAATCATGACTACGGCAGTAACGGTTATTACTATATAACAATCAATACTTACAACAAGAATTTGCAACAAACAATTCGATACTCCGGGAAAAAAGCTTTTTCAGGTTTCTTTTTATGATGAAATCCTTGAAAATGAAAATCATTATCTTGAAGCTTGGCAATACATTGAAAATAATCCGTTAAAATTTTTGCTGAAAAATGAAAACAATTTATAATTAACAGGTGTTCATATGACGATTATAAGGCATGCAACAATTAAAGATTATGAAAAAATTGCAGAGTTTTCAAAACTTATTGCCCTTCACCATGTTAAAAACCGTCCCGACATTTTAAAGAAAGCGCCTGAACTCACGAAACGAGAATACAAAAAGACACTAAAAAATAAAAACTGTAGAGTTCTTATAGCTGAAATTGACGGAAAACCCGCAGCTTATTGCAAAACCTTTATCAAAAAAGTCGGCAATGAACACTGGACTGATATAAAACTTGTTCATGTTTATGAGATGTATGTTGACATCTCTTTCCGACAACAGGGGGTTGCAAGCAGCTTGCTCGATGAAATAAAAAAGATTGCAAATGAAATCGGTGCAACACAAATTGAACTCGATGTCTGGTCTTTTAATGAAGCAGCCATAAAACTTTACCAAAAATCGGGATATACTCCTCAAAGAATAAAAATGGAGCTTAAATTATAATGGATATCAAAATCACCCCCTCTCCGATATCGGGCGGCATTGAGGGCATAGCCTCAAAATCCTTTGCACACCGTGCATTGATTTGCGCCTGCCTTGCGGAGAACAAAAGCAAAATCAGAATAAACACCTCCTCCGCGGACATTGAAGCAACGGTTTCGTGCCTTCGTTCGCTCGGAGCAGGGATTGAAATAAACGGCTCGGTTTACAGCGTAACACCGATTGACTGTTCGCGCAAAGAAGCGGAGATTGACTGCAACGAAAGCGGCTCAACTCTGCGTTTTCTGCTGCCCGTAATCTGTGCGTTGGGCATTGAAACAAAAATAAACGGCTCCGGCAGGCTGCCCGAAAGACCGCTTTCACCTCTCAAAGAAGAATTAATCCGCATGGGCGCAAAAATTTCAGATTCGTTTCCGCTCAGCGTTTCGGGCAAAATTTCTGCGGGCGAATTTACATTAAAAGGAAATGTCAGCTCGCAGTTTGTAACAGGTCTGCTGATGGCTCTCGCATATATCGGCGGCGGAAAAATCAACCTGCTTCCGCCGGTACAGTCAAGACCATATATCGACATAACCCTTGAAGTTCTCAGGAAATTCGGGGCGGAAATCAAAGAAGAAAACAATACATTTTATATAAACAATTCGCCTCTTGCCGGTTGTGATTTCACCGTTGAGGGTGACTGGTCAAATGCCGCATTTCCTCTTTGCATGGGCGCAGAGGTTACGGGGCTTAACCCCGATTCAACCCAGGGCGATAAAGCAATAGTTGATGTCCTTCGAAACATGGGCGCAAAAATTCTTCAGAGCGGCGGCAGCTTCAAAGCCGATGTTTCTCATCTTCACGGCTGCAGAATCGACGCGGCGGATATTCCCGATGCCGTGCCCGTTATTGCCGCCGTTGCCGCAACCGCACAGGGCGAAACCGTGATTTTCAACGGTGAAAGACTTCGCATAAAAGAAAGCGACAGAATTCAGACAACTGTCAGCATGCTTCGCTCTCTCGGCGCAAATATATCCGAAACCGATGACGGAATGATAATCAAAGGAAAAGAAATTCTTGACGGCGGCGAAACACAGTCTTATAATGACCACAGAATCGCAATGGCGGCTGCCGTTGCGGCTTGCAGATGCAAAGGCAACGTGATTATACGCAATGCCGAAGCGGTCAACAAATCATATCCCGCATTTTTTGATGATTATAACAGGTTGGGAGGCAAAGCAAATGTCCTGTAATTTCGGAAACAACATAAAAATAACAATTTTCGGCCAGTCCCATTCCGATGCAATCGGCGTTGTTATCGACGGACTGCCCGCAGGCTTTAATATCGACACCGAAAAAACAGCCGCATTCATGGCAAGGCGCGCACCGGGTCAGAATGACCTCTCAACTCCGAGAAAAGAGGCAGATGAGGTTAGAATACTTTCGGGTGTTGTTGATAATATCACCTGCGGCGCACCTCTTTGCGCAATGATTGAAAATACAAACACCCGCTCGGGCGACTATGATAAGCTCCGTCTTGTTCCCAGACCCTCCCACAGCGATTTTGCCGCAATGATGAAGCACAACGGCTTCAACGATATCCGCGGCGGCGGCAATTTCAGCGGCAGGCTGACCGCTCCCCTCTGCTTTGCGGGCGCGGTTTGCATGCAGATGCTTGAAGAAAAGGGCATTCACATCGGTGCTCACATAGCCTCAATCGGCAATACTGATGACGAACGTTTTGACCCCGTTAACATAAACAAAAGCGATTTTGAAAAAATTCTTTCAAAGCCCTTCCCCGTTATCAACGATAAGCAGGGCGAATATATGAGAAAAGAAATATACGACGCAAAAGGTGAGGGCGATTCCGTCGGCGGCACAATTGAATGCGCAATCGTCGGCATGCCCGCAGGCATCGGCGAGCCTATTTTTGACGGAATTGAAAACCGCATAAGCTCCGCCATATTCGGCATTCCCGCAGTAAAGGGAATTGAATTCGGTGCAGGCTTTGAAAGCGCAAGAATGCGCGGCAGCAAAAACAACGACGGCTTCACCGCCGAAAACGGAAAAATCGGAACTCTGACCAACAACCACGGCGGAATCCTCGGAGGAATTTCATCGGGTATGCCGATAATCTTCCGCTGTGCAATAAAGCCCACTCCTTCAATCGGCATTCAGCAGCAATCGGTCAATGTTGAAACGGGCAAAGAAGAAAATCTCGTTATCGGCGGCAGGCATGACCCATGCATTGTTCCACGGGCAGTGCCGTGCGTTGAAGCGGCGGCGGCAATTGTTATTGCTGACTATATCTTATAACGAGGTAAAAACAATGGATTTAAAAGAACTCAGAAATGATATTGACAGAATAGATAGTGAGCTTGTAAAGCTCTTCAGCGAAAGAATGGAGCTTTCCGCCCGAGTCGGAAGATACAAGCAGGAAAAAGGGTTGCCCGTTTTCAATAAAGAGCGCGAAAGAGAAGTTCTCAACTCTGTAACCGCAAGCGTTGCGCCCGAGCTTGAGGGCTACACAAAAACTCTATATGAAACAATTTTCAACGTGAGCCGTTCTTATCAGAAAAAGCTCATAAAGCCCCAGTCCCCCGTTTCAAAGATGATTGAGGATGTTACAAACCACACACCGTGTGTCAGACCCGACAGAGCCATCGTTGCCTGCCAGGGCGTTGAGGGCGCATATTCGCAGTTTGCCTGCGACAAGATGTTTGCATATCCCTCAATTGTTTATTGCAGGGGCTTTGAGGATGTTTTCAAGGCGGTTGACAGCGGAATGTGCCGCTACGGCGTGCTTCCCGTTGAAAACAGCACCGCAGGCACGGTCAACAAGGTCTATGACCTGATGGATAAATACAAGTTCTATATTGTTCACAGCCTCAAGCTTTTTATCAGGCATTCCATCCTTGCTCCCGATGGCGTAAAAATGGAGGATATCAAAGAAGTCTTTTCTCATGAGCAGGCAATCAACCAGTGCTCCGATTTCCTTGCAAAGCTCGGCGTCAAGGTCACAAAATGCGAAAACACGGCAGTTGCCGCAAAGCTGGTTGCCGAAAGCGGCAGAAAAGACTGCGCTTCAATCGGTTCAAAGGAAGGCGCAGCTCAATACGGACTTAACGCACTTCGGACGGGCATTCAGAACACGGATAATAACTACACGCGGTTTATCTGCATTTGTAAAAAGCCCGAAATCTATCCGGGCGCAAAAAAGACGAGTTTCATGATGACAATTCCCCATGAGCCCGGTTCTCTTTATAATATTCTTTCAAGATTTGCCGCCCTCGGGCTTAACATGACGAAGCTTGAAAGCCGCCCCATTCCCGGCAGCAATTTTGAATTTATGTTTTATTTCGACATTGATGCTTCCGTTTATTCCGAAAATCTGAGAGCGCTTTTCAGCGAGCTTGAAAATGATGCGGAAAGATTCAGCTATCTCGGAAGCTATACGGAGGATTAATTTTAACAGGTGATTCTATGTTTGGTCTTTTAGGCAGAAAACTCAGGCATTCCCTTTCGCCCGAAATTCATTCTCTGCTGTGTGATTATGAATACAAGCTTTATCCCACCGAACCGGAAGGGCTTGACGAATTTTTTTCGGACACTTCTTTGAAGGGATATAATGTCACGATTCCGTATAAAATCGAAGCCTGTAACCGCTGTGACGAACTGAGCGAAACGGCAAAAAAGGTCGGCAGCGTAAACACGGTTATCCGCCGCCCCGACGGCACGCTTTTCGGCGACAACACGGATTATTTCGGCTTTTCATATATGGCAAAAAAATGCGGCTGCGATTTTAAAGATAAAAAAGTTCTCATTCTCGGCAACGGCGGCGCAAGCCTGACCGTTCAGCATGTTGTGCGCGACAGCGGAGCAAAAGAAATTGTTATTGCTTCGCGCTCGGGAGAGAACAACTACGAAAACATCAGCCGCCATTATGATACGGATATCATCATCAACACAACTCCCGTGGGCATGTATCCGAATAACGGCGAAAGGCTTGTTGACCTTTCAAAATTCACAAAATGCAAAAAGGCACTGGACCTTATTTATAACCCCGCGCGCACGGTTTTTCTGCTCGATGCGGAAAAGCTCGGAATTGACTGCATAAACGGTCTTTACATGCTCGTTGCGCAAGCATTGCCCGCTGCGGAAAAATTCAGCGGTGAGAGCATACCGCACGAAAAGATTGATAAGGTTTATGAAACAATCATAAACAATCAGAAAAACATCGTACTTGTAGGCATGCCCGGCTGCGGCAAATCAACCTGCGCCGCCCTGCTTTCGGAAAAGACGGGCAGAGAATGCGTTGATACCGATGCAATGATTGTTGAAAGCTCGGGAGAAGAAATTCCCGATATCTTTGCAAAATACGGCGAAGCTGAATTCCGCAAGCGCGAAACCGAGGCAGTATGCACCGCAGGTAAAGGCGCGGGCAAGATTATTGCCACGGGCGGCGGAGCAATTCTTAAAGAAGTAAACAGAATTGCGCTGAGAGAAAATTCAACCGTTATTTTCCTCAAAGCCCCTGTTGATAATCTTGCGACAGACGGCAGACCTCTTTCAAAAAATGCCGAAGCTCTCCAAAAAATGCTTGCCGAAAGGCTTCCGCTCTATCTTGAAGCGGCGGATTTCACCGTTGAGGTCAGCCCCGACGCCGAAGAAACAGTAAGGAGGATTCTTGAATGCGTATCCTTATAATAAACGGCCCTAACATTAACATGCTCGGCATCAGAGAACCCGATATCTACGGCAAAAACACCTATGCCGACCTTTGCAAAATGATAAATGACTATGCCGCCGAAAAGGGCGTTGAAGTTAAGCTCTTTCAGTCCAACCACGAAGGCAGAATAGTTGATGAGATTCAGGCGGCACTCGGCAATTTTGACGGAATTGTTATCAATCCCGCCGCATATACTCACACAAGCGTTGCAATTCTCGATGCGCTCAAATCCGTTGCCCTGCCTGCGGTTGAAATCCATATTTCCGATGTTTCTGCAAGGGAAGCTTTCAGGCAGATTTCTTATGCCGGAATGGCGTGCGAAAAATCCTTCATCGGTCTTGGATTTGAAGGGTATCTGAAAGGCATTGATTATCTGATTGAAAAGCAATAATATAACGGGCTGTTTCTTTTGCGAAACAGCCCGTTGTCTTTTTACTGTTATTTTATTATTTCGGTCACTCCTGCGCCGATTTTTGTTTCTTCGCCGCCGAGAATAACCGTTGCATCAACGCCTTCGGGAACGGTGAATGTATAAACGGTCTTTCCGTTTTCGGTTTTCCATTCGGATTTTACAAGCCCCTTCCTGCTGTCAATCGACGCCTTAACATAGGTCAATCTTGAATCGGTAAGCGGAGCAAAAATCACATGCTCAAAGCCGGGGCGGTTTTCGTCAAGCTTGATGCCCGCCGCATCGCCGTAAAGCCAGTCGGCAACAGAACCGTAAGCATAATGGTTAAAGGAGTTCATTGAAGTGCTCCACATTGTACCGTCTTCACGAACGCTGTCCCAATGCTCCCAGATTGTGGTCGCACCCATCTTGACCGAGAAGAGCCATGAGGGATATTCCTCTCTGAGAAGAAGACTGTATGCGGTTTCGCTATAGCCGTTATCGCTGAGCGCGTGAAGCAGATACGGAGTGCCGACAAAGCCTGTTTTGAGGTGGCCGCATTCGGTAACAAGCTCGTTGAGCTGCTTTGCCGTTTCGGCAATATCATCGCTGATACCAAAGTGAACGGCAAGCACGCACGCCGTCTGCGTTGCATATTCGGGCTTGATTCTGCCGTTTTCCATGAATTCGCGTCTGAAAGCAAGAATTGAAGCCTCTCTGTTTGCTCTCACTTCGGAATCATCCTCACCGCAGATTACCATTGTTTTGGCAAGAATATCCGTTGAATAAATATAATAAGCTGTTGCAATAAGGCTCTTTTCGGTGCCCTTTGAGCAATCCTCTGCGCTGCTGCCGTCAAGGTTAAGCCAATCGCCGAAATGCCAGCTTCTGCTCCATATTCCGTCAAAACGGTGTTCCTCGATATACTCAATATATTTCTTCATGGACTCAAGCGAATCCCTGAGAATATCGGTGTTTGCATAGGTCTGATAAATCTGCCAGGGGCAGATTGTTGCGGCATCCGCCCATGCAGCGGAACAGTTATCATCGGGGCTGAAAACATTGGGGATTACGCTGGGAATCGTGCCCCAATCGGTTTGGTCCGCACGCAAATCGGCAAGCCACTTTGTGAAAAATCTTTCAACATCAAAGTTATAGGATGCGGTTTTGACGAAAACCTGCGCATCGCCTGTCCAGCCCAGACGCTCATCTCTCTGCGGGCAGTCGGTAGGCACATCAAGGAAATTGCCTTTCTGACCCCAGATAATGTTTGAGAAAAGCTTGTTCACTCGCTCATCGGAGCATTCAAAATAACCCGTGCGCTTCATATCGGAATGAACAACAATCGCGGTAAAGTTCTCTTTCTTGACCTCGTCGCTCCAGTTTTCGAGTCTTATATATCTGAAACCGAAGAAATTATATTCGGATTTATAAACATGTTCCTTGCCGTCGCAAACAAAAATCGCCTGCGCCTTTGCGCTTCTGAGGTTATCCGTGTAGAAATTGCCCTCGGCATCAAGCACCTCGGCGTGGCTGATAACAGCTCTTTCGCCCTTGTTGCCCTTGATTTTAAACTCAACGTAACCCGTCATATTCTGGCCGAAATCAAGCACGGTTTCGCCCTTGGGAGTAATGATGATTTCTTTTGGCTCAAGGCGTTCCTGCTCAATAACCTTTTCGCCTTGACGGTCAAGAAGAATTTTTTTATCTTTTGAAAAAACGACAGCCTGTGACGGTGCAACGTCAACAAAAGCAGGGTCATAAACGTAGCCGTTATAAACGGTTGAATAAACGGTTTTTCCGTTTTCGCATGTCCAGTCACCGCCGCTGGTGATAATTTCCGTTTCTCCGTCGGCATATTTGAGAGTGAGCGCACACAGTGCCGCCATTTCACCGAAGCCAAGCTGCCTGTCACCGAAATGCATTCCGAAATAGGTGCTTGCCTTCCAACCTGGAGCAACACCGAGAGCTATAACATTGTTTTCCTTTATCATGTCGGTAACATCATATGTGTCAACCTGAAGACGGTATCTGTATGAAGTCCATCCCGGCGCAAGAATGAAATCGCCGACTCTTTCGCCGTTGATTCTTGCAAGATAAACACCGAGAGCAGTCACCTCAAGACTTGCGGAAACAATTTCTTTTTTCGCGCTGAAGCTTCTTGAAAAGACAACCTCTCTGTCAAGAGCCGAAACGGGGCTTTTTATCCATTGGGCATTAAGTATATTTTTCATAATCAATCTCCTTTTCATTGAGACTATGATATAATTCTATATTATATTAACAAAAATAAAATTGCAATAAAAATTTACATTAAACTCTTGAATGACTCGGCGTTTGCTGATAAAATAGCAATATAATCACAGTTAAAGGATGATATTTCATATGAAACGCTTAGCGGCTTTGCTTTTGATTTTTTCGGTGCTTTTCGCCCTTGCTTCATGCTCAAAGCTGAACGAAAACTCCGAAGAATCCGCAACCGAATCCACAACAATTGTAACAACAACACTTCCCGCACCCATTGTCAGCGAAAGCAAGCATCACAAGGATTTCACAGACGAAAACGGCAGAATTGTTTATACAGTTGATGTTGTTTTGCCAGAAATTTCAGAAAACGGAGAACAACGGATTCTTGACTATATTAACAGCGTCACTGCCGAAGTTTTCGACGAAGCGTGTGCCAACGCTGAAAGCAACATTGAAAACGCAGCCAAGCATATGGACAAAACCGGCATTCCCTGGAGCAGAAAAATCACTTTTGAACCAACATATTTAAGCGGCAGATTCGTTTGCTTCATAATCAAAAACTCTTTCTCAACACGCGGCGACCATTCCGACCCGACCTATTCAACAAAATGCTTTGACGTTGAAAAGGGAATGCCCTGCTCGCTGATGTATTTTGCAACCGCACCCGAAAACGAGCAGGAAGCTCTCGACCATATCATCAATATCATTCAGCAACGAACCCCATATGAATTCTATCCCGACGGCGGACTTTTCACCCCCGTGCAGGTTGAGATGCTCAAAACTCTTTTCAAAGCCGACAACTTCTATATCACCGAAAACGGCATAGGTTTTTATTACATCAAATATGACCTTGACCCATCCCTGCCCGGAATGTATCAGATTGAGCTTTCATGGGAAGAGCTGGATCCGTTTTTCTTTGACATTTATTCAATCTGAGCAACACAAAACCTCTTGACTTCCCGGTTGAGAGGTTTTATAATAGATAATCGTTAATCGGTTAACAATTAATCGTTTAACAAATCGACAAAAGAGGTGAAAAAATGTCAAAATTATACAGAGAAGCCGTTCATAATATGTGCAAGGTAACTCTGCTTCACCGTTATCGTATTTTCACGGCTCTTTCGGGGCTTAATCTGTATAGAGGGCAGCCCGAAATTCTTGAATATCTGAAAGCTCACGGCGATTGCTCTCAGCGCGAGCTTGCAGAGCATCTCGGGGTTTCGCCCGCCTCAATCGCAACAAGCCTCAAGCGTATGAGCAAGGCGGGCTTTATTGAAAGAACAGAGGATGAAAACGACCGCAGAATAAACCGCCTTAGAATAACCTCAAAAGGAGACGAAATACGGAAAACAGGAAAATCTGAATGCGACAAAATAGACAAAATAATGTTCAGCGGTTTTTCGCAAGAAGAAATCAATGTTTTTTCAGGCATGCTTTCAAGAATAAGCAAAAACCTTTCTTCAGACGGAATAAGTGAAAAAGAAGTTCTTGAAATAATGAAAAACAGAAATAAAGGAGATGATAAAAATGCTTAAAACTCTGCTCAAACAAACAAAAGGCTATCGCCTTGTTTCTCTGCTCTCCCCTCTGCTCATAATCATTGAGGTTTATATGGAGGTTCAGATTCCCTTTGTTATGGCAGACATGGTCAACAACGGAATTCTTGGGGGCGCAGGGATAGAATACATCCTCAGAGAAGGCGGAAAAATGGTTGCCATGGCTCTTGTTTCTCTGCTTGCAGGTGCATGCGCGGCAAGGTTTGCCGCTAAAGCAGGCATGGGCTTCGGAGCAAACGTAAGAAGCGCCATCTTTGCCAAAATCCAGAATTTCTCCTTTGCCAACATTGACCGTTTCAGCACCCCCTCGCTGATAACGAGAATGACAACGGATATCAACACCGTTCAGATGGGCTATACCATGATTATCAGAATGTTTATCCGCTCACCGATAATGCTTGTTATGGCATTCACCTATGCATACAGAATCAACGCCGACCTTTCAAAGGTTTTTGCAATTGCCGCGCCGATTCTCCTCGTGCTTCTTGGCCTGATGGGCAGCCTTGCCATGCCGAGATTCAAAAAGCTCATGAAAAAATATGACGGTCTCAATGCCTCAATTCAGGAAACGCTCATAGGCGCGAGAGTTGTTAAAGCATTTGTCAGGGCTATTCATGAAAAAGACAAATTCAAGCTTTCAAATGACGAGCTTAAGGATGCTTCAATTTCCGCAGAAAAGCTTCTGATTCTCTCAGGGCCTTTCATGCAGATGACAATTTACGGCTGCATCATTTCAATTCTCTGGTTCGGCAGTAATCTTGTTATTGAGGGCACAATGGAAATTGCCGACTTAACGGCTTTCATCACCTATGTCAACAACATTCTCATGTCGCTGATGATGATTTCAATGATATTCGTCATGGCGATTATGTCAAGAGCGTCAATTACCCGTGTTGCTGAGGTTATCAATGAAGTTCCCGACATCAACGACAATATGGCTGACCCCTCTCTCACCGTTGCCGATGGAAGCATTGATATGGAAAACGTATGCTTCAAATACAAGAAAACAGGACAAAAGAACGTTATCGACAATATCAATCTTCACATAAAATCAGGTGAAATCGTCGGCATAATCGGCGGTACGGGTTCGGCAAAAACAACTCTTGTTCAAATGATTCCCAGGCTTTACGACGTTACCGAAGGTGTTGTTAAAGTCGGCGGCAGACCCGTTGCAGATTACACGCTCAAAAATCTGCGCGATTCTGTTGCAATGGTACTCCAAGTTAACCTTCTTTTCTCGGGCACAATTGAGGACAATCTCCGCTGGGGCAATAAAAACGCAACCAAGGAAGAAATCGAAAATGCCTGCAAAATCGCTCAGGCACACGATTTCATCACATCCTTCCCCGACGGCTATCAGACAAATCTCGGTCAGGGCGGCGTCAACCTTTCTGGCGGTCAGAAGCAAAGGCTCTGTATCGCAAGAGCGCTTCTCAAATCTCCGAAGGTGCTCATTCTTGACGACAGCACCAGCGCCGTTGACACCGCAACGGATGCAAAAATTCGCGAAGGGCTCAAAGAAAATCACGGCAATGTCACAACCCTCATTGTCGCACAGCGTATAAGCTCAATTCAGCATGCTGATAAAATCATTGTGCTTGATGACGGCAAAATAAACGCTGTCGGCACTCATGACGAGCTTTTAGGCACAAACGAAATATATACCGAGGTTTATAAATCACAGCAGGAAGGGGGCAAAGAATAATGGCGCCTCAGATTAAAAAGCCGTCAAAAGACGGCGGGCACGGTCCGAAAGGTCCGAAGCCGAAAAATACAAAAGCAACCTTTGCAAGGCTGCTCGGATATCTCGGCAAATCCAAATTCATGCTCCTTTTTGTTTTTGTTTTCGTTGCCTTCAGCGCACTTGCAGGCATTATAGGAACATCGTTCGTTAAAACAATAACAGACGATTTCCTTCTGCCCATCATCGGCTCGGCAACAACAAAAGAGCTGCTTGCTCCGCTGGTTAAAATTCTGATTTCTCTGGGATTTATCTATGTTTTCGGCGTTATTTCTTCATACGCATATTCAAGAATCATGCTTCAGGTTGCACAAAAAACCCTAAACACTATCCGCAAAGATTTGTTTGACCACATGATGGATTTACCAATCAAATTCTTTGATACCCACACTCACGGCGAGCTGATGAGCCGCTACACAAACGACGCCGACGTGCTTCGCGAATGTATCAGCCAGAGCTTCGTTCAGCTTGTTTCGTCAACCGTAACGGTTGTCGGCACATTCATAATGATGCTTTATTACAGCCCTGTTCTGACCATTTTTGTTATCGCAATGCTTTTCATCGCTTTCTTTGTTATCAAAGCGCTCGGAAAGCAGAGTGCAAAATATTTCAGGGAACAGCAAAAATGCGTTGGCGAAGTTAACGGATACATTGAAGAATATATAGAGGGCCTTAAGGTTGTTAAGGTTTTCTGCCATGAAGACACGGCAAACAGCGGCTTCGGCGCAATCAACGCAAACCTGCGCCATGCCGCAACAAACGCCCACACCTATGCAAGCATCCTCATGCCCATCATGGGCAACATGTCCTATATCACCTATGCGGCAACCGCAACAATCGGTTCGCTGCTGATTATGACAGTTCCCGAGGAAAGCTTTTTCGGAATTTCCGTTGGTGCTCTTTTCACTTTCCTTATTTATACAAGGCAGTTCTTCCAGCCGATAACTCAGATTTCTCAGCAGTTCAACAATATCATTGCCGCCCTTGCAGGCGCAGAGCGTATTTTTGAAATTATTGACACCCCTGTTGAGGAAGATAACGGCTATGTTACCCTTGTCAACGCCAAAAAAAATCCCGACGGCTCAATCAGCGAATGCAGCGAAAGAACCGGAATGTGGGCATGGAAGCACCCCCACGGCGACGGAACAACAACCTATACCGAATGGAAGGGCGACGTTCGCTTCCATGACGTAACCTTCAGCTATGACGGCAAAAAGACGGTTCTGAAAAATGTTTCGCTCTATGCGATGCCCGGGCAGAAAATTGCATTTGTCGGTTCAACGGGCGCGGGCAAAACGACCATCACAAACCTCATCAACCGCTTCTACGACGTTGACGAAGGCAAAATCACCTATGACGGAATTAACATTAAAAAAATCAAAAAAGCCGAGCTTCGCCGCTCCATGGCAATGGTTCTTCAGGATACTCACCTTTTCACCGGCACCGTCAGAGACAACATTGCTTACGGCAAGCTTGATGCAACGGATGAAGAAATCGTTGCGGCTGCAAAGCTTGCAAACGCCCACTCATTCATATCGCGCCTGCCCGACGGCTATGACACAATGATTACGGGCGACGGCGCAAATCTTTCACAGGGTCAGAGGCAGCTTCTTGCGATAGCAAGAGCCGCAGTTGCCGACCCGCCCGTTCTGATTCTTGACGAAGCAACCAGCTCCATCGACACGAGAACAGAACGTCTTATCGAAAAAGGCATGGATAAGCTCATGGAGGGCAGAACGGTGTTTGTTATTGCTCACCGCCTTTCAACAGTCCGCAATTCAGACGCCATTATGGTGCTTGAACACGGCGAAATCATTGAGCGCGGCGATCACGAAGACCTTATCGCTCAGAAAGGCAAGTATTATCAGCTTTATACAGGTCAGTTTGAACTTGACTGATAAAACACACAAAGGCTTACAGAGGTTTTATCCTTTGTAAGCCTTTTGATTTATAATATTCTTTTTATATGAGTTTAATAAACATTTCAAGAATACGCTTCGTGCAAAGCTCAAGCTCCGCTCTTGTCAGTTCGCCTTTGTCATAGGCCGCTTTAAGGTCTTCGGGATAGCCGCAATGCATCTTCATGTCGTTGCCTGCTTTAACCTCCTTAACAGGGTCATTCTTAACGCCCCAGTCGGTAACAACCATGCCCTTGAAGCCCCATTCATCTCTCAGAATACCCGTTAAAAGCTCATAGCTTTCAGAGGTATGCTGACCGTTGATGCGGTTATAGGAGGACATAACGGTCCACGGGTCGGCTTCCTTAACCGCGATTTCAAAGCCCTTGAGATAAATCTCGCGCAGAGCTCTTTCGGAAATTCTTGAATCGATGTCATAGCGGTTGGCTTCTTTGTTGTTGCATGCAAAGTGCTTCATTGAAACGGCAACCTTCATGGACTGAATGCCTCTGATTGCCGCCGCGGCGCATTTGCCGGCAACAAGCGGGTCTTCGGAATAATATTCAAAGTTCGTGGG
>JAZLCS010000008.1:0-8730 GCA_045614385.1 Acutalibacteraceae bacterium
CCCGTAAGCTGTGCATAAAGCTCACATGCTCTGTCCCATGCACTGCTGAGAGGTCCCACAGAAGGCGCATATGCCTCAATGCCGTTTTCGTTAAGAATTTTAACGATATCTGTTTCAGAACCCGGCATAAGTCCGCCGCCCCAATAAGGAGAAAGCGAATAATACGGAGTTTCGCTGCCCCATCCGCCCATGCCGTGAACAAATATATAAGGATAATTTGTTTCACCGTTTTTGATTTCAGCGGCACTTGCGGGAATCGCAAAAATTCCGCAAATCATAGTAAGCACAAGCATAATTGCAATTAATCTTTTCATGATAATCCCCTTTCGGTTTTTATGCTTTGATTTTAACCCATCGGGATTTTTGTGTCAATTATACAATTATGATTATTTGTTAAAATAATTTTTATTAATTACTTGAAATATTACGAAAAAATGTTAAAATTATTTTGATTAGGTAAAATACATTTTCAGGAGGCAATATTATGGCAAAATTTTTATTCTCCGCTTTTGCAGACGAAGCATCACCCGATATCCTTGAGCAGATAGCCGCTTGCAAAGCAAATAACATTGAATACATCGAGCTTCGCAACGTTAACGGCAAAAACATCTCAAATTTCACCGTTAAAGAAGCAGAAGACCTTAAAAAGCTCCTCGATGAGCACGGAATGAAGGTTTCTTCAATCGGTTCTCACTACGGTAAAATTGAAATTGACGATGACTTCGCACCTCATTTTGAAGCTTTCAAGCAGACCGTTGAGGTTGCAAAGGTTCTCGGCACAAAATATATCAGAATGTTCAGCTTCTTCTTCACAAAAGGACAGAGCATGGAAGAATACAAAGACGAAGTTTACGCAAGGCTTACCGCTATGGTTGACTACGCCTGCGAACACGATGTTCTTTGCTGTCACGAAAATGAAAAGGGTATCTACGGCGATATCCACGAGAGATGCCTTGAGCTTGCAGAGCATTTCGGCGATAAGCTCGGCTGCATTTTCGACCCCTCAAACTATATTCAGTGCGGCTGTGACACAGCCGAAGGCTTCAAGCTTCTTAAAAATTATATTACATATATGCATATCAAAGACTGCATTGCAGAAATTGATACGGTTGTTCCTGCAGGCGAGGGCGACGGACATCTTGAAGATATCATCAAAGCTCTTGACGTAGAGGATAAGGTTTATTTCCTCTCGGTTGAGCCCCACCTGAGAGTCTTTGAAGGTCTTGACAATCTTGAACCCGATGATTCAACCGCATCAAAGATGAACAGCAAGTTTGTTTATCCCGACAACAAAACATCATTTGCCGCCGCTTGTACGGCAATTCACAAGATAGTTGAAAAGGTTCAGCCCGTAAGATTCGGCATCATCGGCGTGGGTAACATGGGCAGATCTCATATCAACATGCATCTTAAGGGTGCTCACAAAGAGCTTCGCATCACAGCCTGTGCGGATATTGACCCCAAAAGACTCGACGGTGCAAAAGAGCTCATGCCCTATATCAAAACATATAATTCCGCAGAAGAGCTTATTGACAGCGGCGAGGTTGACGTTGCTCTTATCGCAACCCCTCACTACGACCACTCCCCCATCGCACAGTATGCACTCTCGAAGGGCATTCACGTTCTTACCGAAAAGCCCGCAGGTGTTTACACAAAGCAGGTAAGAGAAATGAACGAGGCTGCCGCAAAAACAGACCTTGTTTTCGGCATCATGTATAACCAGCGCACAAACTGCGTTTACAGAAAAATGCGTGAACTTGTTCAGAGCGGCGAGCTCGGAGAAATCAAGAGAGTGAGCTGGATTATCACCGACTGGTACCGCACTCAGGCATATTACAATTCAGGCGGATGGCGTGCAACATGGGCAGGCGAAGGCGGCGGTGTTCTCCTTAATCAGTGCCCCCACAACCTTGACCTCTGGCAGTGGATTTGCGGCCTTCCCGTTAAGGTAAAGGCTTTTGTTCACGAAGGCAAGTGGCACAACATTGAAGTTGAAGACGATGTTAGAATCTATGCCGAATATGCAAACGGCGCAACAGGCACATTCATCACAACAACGGGAGACTGCCCCGGCACAAACCGCTTTGAAATCACCCTTGACGGCGGTAAGCTCGTTTGCGAAAACGATAAGCTCATGCTTTATAAGCTCAAAGGTCTTACATCCGAACATTGCGCAAATGCAGAAGAAGGCTTCGGCTGGATTGAGGGCGAATGGATCGAGGTTGAAACCGACGGCAGAAACAAGCAGCATTCTGAGGTCTGCAACAAATTTGCCGCCGCCGTTCTCCGCGGTGAAGAGCTCGTTGCAAAGGGCGAGGAAGGCATCAGAGGTCTTTCAATATCCAATGCCGCCCACCTTTCCGCATGGCTCGGCAAAGAAATTGAGCTTCCCGTTGACGAAGACGTTTATTATGCAGAGCTTCAGAAGAAAATTGCCGCAGGCAAAGCTGAAAAAGACGTTGTTGTTGAGGCAATTCAGGGCGATATGTCATCCACCTTCTGATTGAAAGGAAGCAATGCTATGAAAGTTGCTGTTATCGGCTGCGGCGGAATTTCCTCAATGCACCTGAGAGCATTGAGCGATAATCCCGAAACGGATATCGTTGCCGTTGCCGATATTAAACCCGAAAGAGCCGACAAAGCCGCCGCCGAATACGGCGCAAGGGCATATTATGACTTTGATGAGCTTCTGGAAAACGAAGAGCTCGACTCGGTTCATATATGCACTCCGCATTATCTTCATACGGATATGGCAACAAAGGCTCTTAATAAGGGCATAAATGTTTTAACGGAAAAGCCCTGCTCTGTTTCAGCCGATGAGGTTGAAGCTCTCCGCAAGGCTCAGAAAGAAAGCGGGAAACAGGTCGGTATTTGTTTCCAGAACAGATACAATAACTGCGTTCTGCGTGCAAAAGAAATAATCGAATCGGGCACTCTCGGAAAAATTCTTTCCGCACGTGCTTTTGTGACATGGAGCAGAGGCGAAGATTATTATTCCGATGACTGGCACGGCACTCTTGAAAAAGAATGCGGCGGAGTTCTCATAAATCAGTCCATACACACGCTTGACCTCATTGAGCATCTCTGCGGCAAATGCAGAAGGGTTACGGCTCACGTTTCAAACGACCACCTTAAAGGCATAATTGAGGTTGAGGATAACGCAAGCGTGCTCATGGAGCTTGAAAGCGGCATCACGGCGATGATGTATGCCACAACGGCTTATGCCGAAAACTCGGATGTTTTCATTGAGATTTCATTTGAAAACGGTAAACTCCGTCTTGAAGGTGACAGACTTTATTCCGTTGATAAAAGCGGTAACATTTCCGAAGCCTGCGAAAGACCTGAAGCGGTTTATCACGGACAGAGCTACTGGGGTGTCGGTCATTCCATTCTTATAAACGATTATTACGACTGCCTGAAAACGGGCAGAAAATTCGATATTGATGCCTTTGAGGGCGGATATGCGGCAAAGCTTGTTTTTGCCTGCTATGAGTCCTCAAAAAAAGGCGAAAGCGTTGAAATTCTTTGATTTTACATAAGGAGAAAACGATATGTTTCATGAAAATTTAAAAGGCAGAGTAGCCGTTATCACAGGCGGCGGCGGAGTTCTTTGCAGCGGTTTTGCAAAGGATCTTGCAAAACTCGGCGTTAAGGTTGCCGTTCTTGATTTAAGAGAAGAAGCCGCTCAGAAGGTTGTTGACGAAATCACAGCAGAAGGCGGCACAGCTCTTGCTGTAGGCTGCAATGTTCTTGAGGCGGAAAGCCTTGAAGCTGCAAAAGCAAAGGTTATTGCCGAACTCGGCGTTTGCGATATCCTTATCAACGGTGCAGGCGGCAATTCGCCCCTCGGCACAACAACCAAGGATACTCTTGAACTTAAGGATATGGCAGAAAAGGCAGAGGGCGTAAAGACTTTCTTTGACCTTGATGCAAAGGGCATTGAATTTGTTTTCAATCTCAATTTCCTCGGCACACTTCTCACCACACAATGCTTTGCCAAGGAAATGGTCGGCAGAGAAAACGCAACAATCCTCAATGTTTCCTCAATGAATTCATTTAAACCTCTCACAAGAATTCCCGCTTATTCAGCGGCAAAGGCGGGCATTTCAAACTTCACTCAATGGATGGCCGTTCACTTTGCGGATGTCGGCATCAGAGTTAACGCAATCGCACCCGGATTCTTCTCGACAATCCAGAACGCAAAGCTTCTCTATAACGAAGACGGCTCTCTCACCGAGCGTTCAAACAAAATTATCACCCACACTCCGATGCGCCGTTTCGGCGTTCCCGAAGATCTGACAGGTGCTCTTGTTTTCCTCTGTGACGAGCAGTATTCGGGCTTCATCACAGGCGTTGTGCTTGCGGTTGACGGCGGCTTCTCCGCATATTCAGGCGTGTAAAACAATTCGGGCATACCGTTCTCGGTATGCCCTTTTTTCTCGTTTTTACATTAAAATGCCATTGCAAGTGCTGTCTGTGCTTTATGCTCAGTTTTTTCCGGTCACTTCACAGAAACCGCAGAAAACATCATAACTGTAATAATAACCGTACTTTCGCTTGCAGTCAGCATCACACTAATCACATCGGGCATCAGAAAAGTTAGACTTCTCACCGTAAACCTCGGTCTTGTTATGATTTGCCTTATCATCTATGCAACCCTGATTGCAGGCAGATTTGATGCTGTTTACGGCGGTATCGCCTGCGTGATTATGGGTCTTGTTCTTTTGCTCATAAACTTCAGTCTTTCTAAAACATTCAAGGCAAAGGAGGCGGAGAAAAATGCGTAAATCAAAGCCCGTTATAATTCTCCTCTCCGTTCAGCTTATTTTTGCACTTTTACTTGCGGCATATAACCCAACAAAAGATTTTGTTATCCGCACCTTCGGCACAGAGTATATCTTTGCAGTTGAAAACCTTGCTTATTATGGGAATTTCATAGATGATATGCAGCTTCATTGCTATATTAAATCTGAAATCCCTGAAGATTATGCGCATCCAATGGCAAACGGCAGATACGGTATAATCGAAACCGATGAAAACGGTCTTTATTACATATCGTTATCAACTGACCAAAAGCCTGAAAACGATAAATATATCAAAAGCAAGGGGGACGGCGTTTTTTATTTCGGCTCGCCGTATATGGTCATTGACTGCGAAACATTCGAACTCGGCGAAACAACCGACCCGCCTTTGTTCATCAGAGAAAATCTTACAACCTCAACGGAATATGAAATAACCGCATCCGCTTATATATTCCGCGGTCAGATACGACTTAAAGAAATTTATGTTGACGGAATTGAAATCATCAAATTCCTCACAACTCAATCGGAGGTATAACAATGAAAAAACTACCAACCAACAGTCCGCTCACTAAAATCCCTTTCGGCGGGCTTACATCAAATATGCTCCGCATCCTCGCAATGGCGTTTATGATTTGCGACCATTTATGGGCAAAGGTTGTGCCCGGCAATGACTGGATGACCCATATCGGAAGAATGACCTTTCCGATTTTTGCCTTCATGATTTCGGAAGGATTCATCCACACCTCAAACCTCAAAAAATATATTCTCCGTTTGCTCGGATTTGCACTTATCAGTGAAATTCCGTTTAACCTTTTCTATGGCGGAAGCTGGTTTTATCCATATCATCAAAATGTTCTTTTCACCCTGCTTCTCGGTCTTCTCGCTATCACGCTGATTGATAAAGCACGAAAAGAAAAGACCAAGAAAACAATAATCAAAGCCGTTCTGCTGATGATTCCGATTTGTCTCGGCGCTTATATTGGTTTCCCCGACTACGGCTTCTTCGGATTCCTGACGGTTGTTATGTTTTATCTTTTCCGTGATTTCCCGTTCGCGTGGTTCTTGCAGCTTGTTGCAATGGTGCTGATGAATGTAGTTTTCTTCGAAGGTCAGCAATTCATTGTAGAAATAGCGGGAAAAACTTATGAAATTGCCTCTCAGAGCTTTGCGGTATTTGCACTCATTCCTATCTGGCTTTACGGCGGCAAGAAAGGCAAGTCAAACAAGATTCTGCAATACGGTTTCTACGCATTCTATCCCGTGCACATGCTGATTATCTGGCTTGTTGTGACCTACGCTTAGGAGTGATTTTGTGAAAAACAAGATTGGGATTACATCAGTTTTAATTGTTATTCTTGAATTTATCGGATTCCTGATTTGGGGATTCAATATTCAACCGGGCGACGAAATGGGTTATGGGCTTATTGTCATTTACGGCATTATGCCGCTGACCGCTTTAAGCCTCTCGTTAATCCTTTCGGCAAAAAAATCCGTATTTATTATCCCTACGGTTATTCTCGCAATACTTTCGCATATCTTCCTGCCGTTTATCATCTACGGCACTTTTGAAATTGCATTAAGCCTTTGTCTTTTGGCAATTCCTTGCGCTGTTGGCGGAGTTATCGGACTTATAATAAACGGTCTTAAAGCAAAAAAGAGCGATTCTTGAATCGCCCTCTACAGCAAAAAGCAGCATCATATGATGCGGCTCATTTTATTTATTCATGAAATCCATAAGTCCGTGCCAGTCGTCACGCGAAAAATAGTGTCTGCCTTCTCTGAAGCAAAAACCAACATTACCGTCATTCAGATATCTGCCCGCTTTGAGGTAATCATCATCTTCATAGATAAAGCCCTTTTTGCCGTAAAGCTCATAAACTTCATTCGATGCGGCACAAAAAAGAAATTCCAGATTCGGACCCGCCCAGATATCCTCTTTTGCCGATGCGATATGAATTCTTCTCGGGGCTATAAGAGCCGAAAGAAAATGCTGTTCAAAGGGTGTTTCGTTATCCTTGCCGTAAAAAGTTTTATAATTATCGCAGAACCAGAATTCAAAACGGTCAATGATATCGCCAATTGTTTCATTGCCCTCGCCCTTGCCTCTGTTTAGCGAATCGCCGCTGCATCCCGAGCAGTTGGAATGCGCAACAGCAAAGCGTTCGTCATAAGCGGCGGTAACAAGCGCGGTTTTGCCGAGCCTTGAATGACCGCAGACGCAGATATTATCCTTATCAACCTCATCACGGGTCTGCAGAAAATCCATAACTCTCATCGCTGCCCAAGCCCACATTGCAATTTTACCGGGTGAATAAGGTGTTCGTTCTTTATCTTTATAAAGTATGCCCGCAAGTCCGTTTGTGAAGTCGCCGTCATCACTTGTTACATCTTTGTAGCAGAACGATGCGCAGGCAAATCCGTTATCGATAATTTCCTCGGTGGGCATATATTTATCGGGCACTTCGGGCCTGAAATTGATATGCACAAAGGTTTTGAATTTGTCGCCTGTTTTCGGATAAACATATGTAACGGGGAATCTGAATTCTTCACCGTTAACGTCAGTTATAAGCTCAAAATGCATATATGCCGCCTTGCCCGCACAGTATCTGTCGGAATTTTCTTCAATCATATTGATGCTTATTCTTTCGGGCGCGGCAGGGATATAGCCGTATTCACATTCCTGCATCATTTTTGCAACGAGCGGTCTGATGCTTTCCCACTCCGAGATGTTTTTTGCTCTGTTACCGAAAATCTGCAGAGGTGACGGAATACAGAGAGCATTTAATTTCTCTTTTATCATAATTTTCTCCTTATGACTTGTCCTGATTTGATGCAAAAACATCTGCAACTTCACTTATTGTAATATAAGCTCCGCGGTCAATTGCGTGAACAATTTCCTGCATTTTGGAAACCTGAAAACGGTTAACAACAAAATAAATAACCGTAAGGTCTGAACCGGAATATCCGCCCCGCGCGCTGATTTTTGTCATGCCGCTTTCGAATTCTTCAGCTAAAACCTCACATATTTCATCGGGCTTTGATGTAACAATCATTGCACCCTTAGCGCGGTCAAAGCCTTCAACCATAAAGTCAACCGTCTTGAGTGCCGCCGCATAGGTTACAATTGAATAAAGCGGCAAAATCCAGCTTCTAATCACTATGCCGCAGATTATATAAAGAACAACATTGTAAATCATAACAAACGTGCCAACGGTTATGCCCAGCTTTTTCGCGAAAATAACCGCCATAACTTCAATGCCGTCCATTGCTCCGCCAAAGCGGATTGCAAGGCCGCTGCCAACGCCGGAAATGACGCCGCCGAAAAGCGCGCAGAGCAACAAATCCGTTCCTGCCAAAGGCGAAGCAACGCTGACATCAATGGGGAAAACATCGGTTATCAGCCATGCAAAAAGGGAATAGATACCAACTGTGTACACAGCGTAAAAGGTGAAAAGTTTGCCCTGCTTTTTTAAACCGAAAAGGAAAAGAGGAACATTGAGAGCAACAAGAAATACTGACAAAGTCAGATATTCGGGAGTGACCTGAGAAAGGAGCATTGATGTTCCCGAAACGCCGCTGTCATAAAGATTAACCGGATATAAAAAAATGGTAACTCCTATTGCGTTAACTATTCCCGCAAGGGTAAGCATTATCATGTTTTGCCAGCGTATTCTTTTTAATCGTTTCAACTTATCTAACATTACACTGCTCCTTCTAAAAATATAATACCATAAAACATATTAAAAAATAAACAAATATTTGTAAAAAAATAAAAGGCAGAGGAAATCCTCTGCCGCTTTATTTTAGACTTATGCTTCCTTAACAACTACCTGCTTGCCGTTATAATAACCGCACTCGGGGCAAAGTCTGTGAGATCTCTTGAGCTCACCGCAGTTTGAGCACTTCTCGAGCTGAGGAGCGTTCATCT
>JAZLCS010000009.1:0-3466 GCA_045614385.1 Acutalibacteraceae bacterium
CGCCGTTTTTCATTTCATTGAGAGCATATTCCATATCGAAAATATCAAACCAATGAACAACACGGGTTTCGTAAACAGAAGTGTCTTTTTCATCAATCTCAATCATTCTGTAGCCATACTGAGTTGAATATGCATCGCCGTTATAACGGGTGCTGAGCGAGTTCATAATGTCGATGCCCTTATGTTTTACACCGAATGCGTTTGTGTGGTCGTGACCCGTAAACATTGCGAGAACATCGCCTTTTTCAACCATGGCATCAAACTGTCCGAAATTCTCATATCCTGGGCAAGGCATCTCATTCAATGTTCCGTAATTTATGCCTTCGGGGTCAAACATATAGTATTCGCCTTCGTTATATATATGCTCAAATGAGAAAAGCTTCTCGGAATCAACCTTTTTGAGTGCATCATATACTTCGGCAACGATAATATGCTGAAACACAAGAGAATAAACTTTCTCACCGCCGTTTGCTGCTTTGAGCTCATCTGACTTTGCTTTGTACCATTCAACCTGGTCTGCCTTAACGCAGGCGTAATTGCCGTTTGCATCATAGTCGTTTGAGTCGAACACCCAGAGATTGAATTTTACCTTTTCACCGTCGGATGACATAACAGGGATATTATAAGTACCGCAACCTGAAAGTGCTTCGCCGTCATCAATGGAAACGGAACATGAGAAAGTATTATAATAAGCCATGAGTTCTTCTCTCGACATTGCGCCCGTTTCGGAATCATGGTTGCCAAAGGTAACTGCAACGGGAATGTTTCTTGTTTCAAAAACATTCATAAGTCCGTCAATGAGCTTCTTTGTATCGTCAACCTTATCGCAATTCTGAACATTATCGCCTGTGATGATAACGATATCGGGGTTTTCAATATCGCAAGCCTCACCGATTGCCCAAACAGATGCTTCAAGATTTTCTTCTTCAAGATGAGTATCGGTAACATGCATTATTCTGAATTTGCCGTCGTCACCAAATTTCAATTCATCTGACTCTGCGGCAAATGAAACACATGAAAATCCGATAACAGTTGCGATTGTTAAAATAATTGATATAGCTTTTTTAATATAACTTTTCATATCAATATCCCCTGCTGTATTTGATATACATTATTATACAGCGAACAATTAAATTTATCAACAAAAATTTACCCGATATTATTTTAACCTCCTGTTTTCAGATTTTGTATGATAACCGTCTGCCGTGTAATATCGGGTATGGTGTTAGTTTAACATCAACGGGTGCCATTGCCGCCCCCATATTGTTGGGGTCTTTTATGCCATAGTCCTGAATTCTGCCGATGATTATTTTTTCAATTTTTGCTTTGCTTTCGCTCTCTGAAACAACCGCCGCACCTGCCGCCGTTGCTGTCCATTGGGCTGTGGGCGTACGCTGCCCCCCATATTCAAGCGGCATTCTGAACTGTTTTTCCGCTGAGCAAAAATGCGACGAGGTTGAAGCAACCGCAGTTTCGCAAATACGGCTGTCAACAAAAGCAGCCGCCATTGCCATGGAAAGAGCCATTGTTGAGCACGCGCCGTAAACTCCGGCAAACGGAATGCCGAGTTCTCTGATTCCGAAGGTTGTGCCAGTGCATTGATTGAGTAAATCGCCCGCAAAAATAATATCCGCTTCCTGCGGCGACATGCCCGCCTTGGTTATCGCTCGGGTAACCGCATCGCGGTGAATAACGCTCTCTGCTTTTTCCCATGACTTTTCACCTGCGGAACCATCCTCATAAATATAGTCAAATTCCTGTGCAAGCGGACCTTCGCCTTCTTTTTTGCCAACAACCGCTGCATAGCCAGAAATACCCGGCATTGACGGCAAAAGCAAAGTATATCTTCCCTGCCTTATCGGCATAAAACCACCTCATTTTCTTTTGGTTATTATTTGTACAGAAAGCGAAAATATGCAAAAACGGCTTACACGTTCACGTGTAAGCCGTTTAATATATTTTAGCCGTTAAGCTCTTTTTCAAGCATTGCTCTGATAACATCGGGTGAACCTGTGCCGCGAAGCTCTTTCATAACGCTGCCGAAAAGTGCCTGCAGAGCCTTTGTTTTTCCGCTCTTGTAATCGGCAACAACCTTTTCGTTTTCTGCAATAACCTTGCGGACTGTTTCGAGAATGAAGCCTTCGTCAACCTTGGCATTGAGCTTATTTTCTTCGCAGTATTTATCAACATCAACATCATTTTCAAACACTGCAGAAAGAACCTTTTTGCCTGCTGCTCTGGTGATTTCGCCGCTTTCAACAAGCTCAATGATTCTGCCAAGCTTGCTTGCATCAATATCAAGAGATGAAAGCTCAAGGCGCTTCATCTGACCCATGCATTCAGTAAGAATCCAGCTTGCAACAACTTTGGGGTTTCTGCCTGTTGCAACAACCGTGTCAAACATATCGGAAAGCTTTCTGTCTGATGAAAGAACGGATGCTTCCTTGGTTGCAATACCCATTTCTTCGTAGAGAGAAGTTTTCTCATCTGCTGTTGCGGGCATACTTGCTTTGATTTGTGCAAGCCATTCATCGTCAATTACGATAGGCATAAGATTGGGGTCTGGGAAATAGCGGTAATCGGCCGCTGTTTCTTTATTACGCATGGGGAATGTGCGTCTTTTAACATCATCCCAGCGGCGTGTTTCCTGAACCAGCATTTCTGTGTGGCGTTCAATGGCATCAATATGACGAACCTTTTCAAATTCGATTGCATCCTTGATTTCGGAAAGAGAACTCATATTCTTGATTTCGGAACGAACACCGAGTTCATTTGAACCTTCGGGACGGACAGAAATGTTAACGTCGCATCTCATCGCGCCTTCTTCACACTCAGAAATTCCTGCAAACTGAAGGCTTGATTTAAGCTTCTTAAGATATGCAATAACCTCATCCGATGAACGGAAATCGGGTCTGCTGACGATTTCGATAAGAGGCACACTTGTACGGTTATAGTCAACAAATGAAGTGTTTGTTGCTTCATCATGAACAAGCTTGCCCGCGTCCTCTTCGACGTGAATCTGCTTGATTCCGATTGTTCTCTCGCCAATCTGAACACTGCCGTTTACGCAAATGGGATTGAACCACTGTGTTATCTGATAAGCGCAGGGAAGGTCGGGATAATAATAGCTCTTCTTATCGAATGTTGTATACTGATTGATATGACAGTTAAGCATGAATCCCGCCTTAACTGCAAGCTCAATAGCATGCTTGTTAGTTACGGGAAGCATGCCGGGCATGCCGCTGCAGGCAGGGCATACGCAGTCATTTGGCTCCTTGGGGCTTGAATGACCGCCGCAGGAGCAGAAAAGTTTTGAATCGGTTGAAAGCTCAACGTGAGTTTCAAGACCTATAACAAGTTCATATTTCATCGTTATGCCTCCTTCTCAACGCTGTCAGCAATGCTCAGAAGCACGCTTTCGTTATGTGAATCGGCAATAAGCTGAACACCCTTTGTTACCATAGCA
>JAZLCS010000010.1:0-7999 GCA_045614385.1 Acutalibacteraceae bacterium
AGCATGGAATGAAGAATATTTCCCGAATCGCACTAAAAAGTAAAAAACAAAATAACAAACCTCTTGTATGAATTAAGCGTTCATACAAGAGGTTTTTGCTCGTTATTATGAATATTTTGGGGAAATTTTAGCTTTATTTTCGTGAGTCGTATCAAATCAGTATCGGATTTGATTTTTAAGTCTCGGAAACGGCTATAAATAAGGGTTTCACGCCCTTACTGTATTATTCCCACTCAATTGTGCCGATCGGCTTCGGGGTGAGGTCGAGAAGGACACGGTTGATGCCTTCAACTTCATGAGTAATTCTGTCTGTAATCTTATGAAGAACAGCATAGGGGATTTCTTCGATTGTTGCTGTCATTGCATCCTTTGTGTTAACAGCACGGATGATTGCGGGCCAGCCTTCATATCTCTTGCCGTCTCTTACGCCTACACTCTTGAAATCGGGAACGGCGATGAAATACTGCCATACTTTTTCTGCAAGACCGCAGTTATCAAATTCTTCGCGGAGAATGGCATCTGCTTCACGAAGGGCATGAAGTCTGTCGCGGGTGATAGCACCAAGGCATCTTACACCGAGGCCGGGACCGGGGAACGGCTGACGGTAAACCATTGCATGGGGGAGTCCGAGGGCTTCGCCGACAACGCGTACTTCGTCTTTATAGAGAAGCTTTACGGGTTCAACAAGCTCCATTTCCATATCTTCGGGCAGGCCGCCGACGTTGTGGTGAGCCTTTACGCCATCGGATTCAAGAATGTCGGGATAGATTGTGCCCTGAGCAAGGAATGATATGCCCTCAAGCTTTGCGGATTCTTCGTCAAAAACCTTGATGAATTCGCCGCCGATGATTTTTCTCTTCTTTTCAGGTTCTTCAACATCTTTAAGAAGGTCAAGGAATCTGTCTGTGGCATCTATATAAATAAGATTGGCAACAAGTGATTTGCCGAAAATTTCAATAACCTGCTCACTTTCGCCTTTGCGCATAAGTCCATGGTTAACATGAACGCAAACAAGCTGCTTGCCGATTGCTTTGATAAGAAGTGCTGCAACAACAGAAGAGTCAACGCCGCCGGAAAGAGCGAGGAGAACTTTTTTGTCACCAACCTGAGCTCTTACTTCTGCAACCTGCTCTTCAATAAAAGCATTTGCAAGCTCGGGTGTTGTGATGCGTGCCATGGATTCAGGTCTTACGTTACTGCTCATTTTAACTTCCTCCTGCTTTAATCAATTTGTATAGTTATCAAAATATCCCTGAACAAGAACGACGGGCGTGCCCTTGTCGCCGGAGCCGCTGGTCAGGTCACAGAGAGAACCGATAAGGTCGGTGAACTGGCGGGGAGTTGTGCCCTGAGATGCCATGTTGCCTACAAGGCTGCTGCCGTCTTTTTCGCCGATTTTCTTTGAAATGGCTTCTTTAAGAGCGTCACCGCTGAGGTCTTTAAAATCGTTGTCAGCGAGATATTTGAGTTTGAGTTCGTTGGGAGTGCCGGCAAGACCTTCTGTGTAAGCGGGAGAAACAACGGGATCTGCAAGCTCCCAGATTTTGCCCTGAGGGTCTTTGAATGCGCCGTCGCCGTAAACCATAACTTCAATGTGTTTACCGCTTGCTTCACAAAGAAGTTCCTGAGTTCTCTTTACGAAAGGATAGCAATCTCTGGGGAAGAGCTTGATTGTGTCTTCGGTTGATTTGTTTGAGCCGAGAAGACCGTATGCTTCATTGCAGCCGCTTCCGTCAACTGAAGAGGTGAGTATATCATCCATTCCGCAAACGACTTTTGCGCCTGCCTTCTTGAGGATTCTCTTTGTTCTTGCTCTTGTATGAATGTCGCAGGTAAGAATGCAGTCGGTATAGTCAAGAATTGCTTTTGCCTGATTTGCAAAAATGATTTCGCATTCCGCACCTGCATCGGTGATAATCTTTGAGTAATAGTCAACATAATCAACACCTGTGAACTCATGAACGTTTGCGCCGAAAAGTTCACGGTATTTTTCAAGGGTCAGAACATCGCTGTAGGGGTTTACGCCTGCTTCGTCAAGCTGGTCATATGTGAGAAGGTGGTTGCCGACCTCATCGCTCGGATAGCTGAGCATGAGAACAACTTTCTTTGCGCCCATTGCAATGCCTTTAAGGCAGATTGCGAAACGGTTTCTTGAAAGAATCGGGAAGATAACGCCGATGGTTTTGCCGCCGAGCTTGGCCTTAACGTCTTTTGCGATTGCTTCAACGCTTGCGTAATTGCCCTGGCTTCTGGCAACAATTGATTCGGTTATTGCAACAACATCCTTGTCACGAAGCTCAAAACCGTCGCACTCAGCAGCTTCAATAACGCTGTTGCAAACGATTTGTGCAAGGTCATCACCTTCGCGGATGATGGGGCAACGGATGCCTCTTGATATTGTTCCAGTTCTTCTTTCCATGGAAAAGACCCCCTAAATTATCTGACTATTCGTTTTTTAACGACCATATTTTGTATTTTATCACTGAGATAGTCAGAAATCAATAGCTAAAATGAATATTATTGAACTTTATATATGAAATTCTTTTGTGTTATTTATTGCAGAACTGAATATTTTACACAGTGAAATCAATATTTTAGCGGAAAAATTTTCTTTGTTACAAAAATGTTATCAGCAACAGTTATTATTCTCGCAAAGGCTTTGATTATTAGTTTGGAGTGCCGAAAATGCAATTTTAAAAAAATCGTTCATATGCACAAAAAACGTGTGAAATATTTGTTGAAAACTCACAATGAATTTTGTGTAAAGGCGCACAGCTTTACATCGCTTAAAAAACAATCCTTAGTGTTTTGAAACTCATGGTATTCCCAATATATGGACTTTTTTGATGATAAAAGTAAAATTCTTGTTTAGAATAAAATGATGAGTGTCAGTTCGAATTTTCGCTTGATATCTTTTATAATCTTATATTTATAAAAATAAAATCGTTGACATAAAAGATTATAAAATATATAATTATTCCATCTCTTGAAAAATTTGTTATGAGGGCATAAATATAGCAAATTCGCTTGAAAGAGCGTGTTCAAGGAAAATTCACAAAGAAAAGGAGTTTCATGAATGAAAAAGATTATTTCTTTGCTTATGGCAGCGATTTTCGTTTTCTCAATGGCAGTTCCTTCGTTTGCCGCAGTTTCGGCAAATGATGCTGCTCAGCCCGCTGCAATCAGCAGCAGCGATGCCACGGGCACAGACGACATTTTCAATGATGTTGTTAATTTTTTCAGCGGAGTTTTTGAGAGCATTGCCAACTTTTTTAAGTGGCTGTTCGGAATTGGCTCCGATGTAGCAGAATATGATGTAACTTACTATATGGACATAAGCAAAACCGTTATCCATGCTGAGCGGTCTTATGAGGTCGGCTCAACAATAGGAACGGTTTCGGTTCCCGAAAAAGCAGGCTACACCTTTATCGGTTGGTATCCCGAGCTTCCTGATGAAATGCCCTCTCAGGATCTTGAGGTTTATGCCACATGGTCTGTTAAAAAATACACAGTCAGCTTCAACACAAACGGCGGTACTCCCATTGCAGCAATTGCAGTTGCTTACGGTGAACCGATCGTTCTTCCCACTCCTCCCACAAAAGAAGGCTGCACTTTCCTCGGTTGGGATGAAACATATGAAACAATGCCCGCAAAGAACATCACTTTGAATGCTCTCTGGGGTGCAAAACAGACTTCAATTATTTTTGATACCGACGGCGGTTCATACGTTCCTTCAATTGTTCAGCCTATCGGCACAAAGGTAACAAAGCCTGAAAATCCTGTTAAGGCAGGTTATACTTTCCTTGGCTGGAACGGTGTTATCCCCACCTATCAGCCCGAAGAGGATGTAACATTTATTGCAAGATGGTCACCCAATACATATACTGTTAAGTGGGTTGTTGAAGGCAGCGTTAAAGCAACAAACAGCTATGATTGCGGCGCTCCCGTTTCATGCCCCGTTGCAGCATATAAAGAGGGTTATGACTTTGACTGCTGGATGGGTAATGACGGCAACGCATTTGTAAGCGGTCAGACCGTTATGGCTCCTTATGACGTAACTTATACAGCTCAGTTTAAGGCAAAGTCATATGATTATACTTTTATCAGTGACGGTGTAACAGTCAGCCAAGGCAATGTTAAGGCTGATACCGTTCTTTCAGTTTCTGAACCCACAAAGACAGGTTACACTTTCAAGGGTTGGACAGATAACTACGGCTCAACATATGCAGTCGGCGCAACAATCAAAATGCCCGCAAAGAATGTTGTTTATACAGCTAAGTGGGAAGTAAACAGCTATGATGCGGTTTTCAAAGTTGACGGCGAAGTTTACAAAACCGTTTCCACTAAATACGGTGAAATTCCTGTAGTAGCAGAGCCCGAAAAGACTGGATATGTATTCGTAAGCTGGACTCCCGCTCTTAAGGCGATGACAGAAACCGGTGCTGAATATATCGCAGTGTTCACCGAAGCAGGTGACACACCTTATACTATTAATGTATATGAAATGGATGTTAAGGGCGTATACCCCGCAACAGCAACCTCATCCGAAACCGCAAACGGCAAGACCGGTGCGGAAATCGCTTACACAGCACCCGCCAAGGAAGGCTTCACATTTGATGCGGCAAAGAGCAAAGTCAGCGGTATAATCGCTGCAGACGGCTCCCTTGTTCTCGATGTTTATTACAAGCGTAACATGAATACCTTTACCGTAAACGGCCAGACTATCACAGGCTATTACGGCGCAGAATTCAAGGTCCCTGCAGAGGTTGAAAAAGAAGGCTACACATTCGGCGGCTGGCTTGGTTCAGACGGCAAGACTTATGCTGCAGGTTCAACAGCTCAGATTCCCGCAGATGAAGATTTCACTCTTGAACCCATTTACACCGCTAATGTTCACTCCATCAAGTTTATCGTTGACGGTAATATCTGGTTCGAGGATAAAGAAATCGGATTCGGCGAGCCTATCGTTCTTCCCGAAGATCCCACAGCTCCCGAAGGCAAGATTTTTGAAGGCTGGGGCGCAAATGTTCCCACAACAATGCCTGACAAGGACCTCTCCTTTACAGCTGTTTTCGGAGATGCAACAACCCATAAGGTAAGCTTTAACGCAAACGGTGGTATGCTTGCTGACGGAAAGACAGAGTCAACTCCCGTTAATGTTACAAGAGGCGATGTTATCGCTGTTCCCGATGATCCCACTCCTCCTACAGGCAAGAGGTTCATCGGCTGGGCAGAGTTCCAGGATGATGGTGTATATACAGAAGAAGATGTTATCACCATCGGCAAGATGACATATAAACGTGATATCGTATTCTATGCTGTTTATGTAACCTCATTCTGCGAAGTTACTTATATTGTTGACGGCAAAGAAATCACCGTTGCTGCAGAAAAGGCTGTTGTTCAGCGTGGTAATACAGTTGACCCCGCTTCTGTTGACCCCGAAACAATGAAAGAATATGCCGATATGTATGGCTATTCCTTCAGCGGTTGGTCAATCAAGAGCACAAACGGTGTTGATTCAACACCTGATGAAGACGGCAACCTTCCCGATGCTGTTTCTTTCACTGTAACAGACGCTACAAAGTCAATTGTTTATACAGGTAACTTTGTTGCCAACAAGCACAATGTTATTTTTGATATCGGCGATGGCGAGTGGCCTGAAGGTACATGGGACAAGAACGCGACAGAGGGCGTTATTGAGGTTTCTTATGATTCCGAAATCGTTGCTCCTGCTCTTCCCAATGCTCCCTATAAAACAGTATTCCTTGGTTGGACCGACGAAGAAGGTTCAGACAAGATTGTCGCAGAAGGCCTTAAGATAGGAACTCTTACCGAAACACTTGAAGATTATGTTAAGGGTTCGGAATATACATTCTATGCCGTTTATGCGATAGATGCCTATGAACTTAACTTCGTGGAATATTTTGAAGATGAAAACGGCACCAAGGGCACAAAGATTGCCGATTACAAGAAATCGCTTAAATACGGCGATGCGATCGACATTTCTGCATATACACCTTCAGAAAAGCCCGGTTATATTCAGAATGAAGAAAACGGATTTATTCCTGCAATGCCCGCAAAGATAACTCTTGAAACTCTTGCAGAGCTTGAAAAGAAGGGCGTTGTCAAAGAGGAAAAGAGAACCGATTCCGAAGAAGAAAATGCATCTGAATATACAGTTGTTGTCATCACCTTCGAGGTTGATTATGAGCCGGTTGAATACAAGATTTATTTCTCTGGCTGTAACTATCTGACAACAAAGGTTCCCTGCGATGCAAACATCAATGACTATGTTGATGCTGTTCCCAAGGCTGAAGGCAAGACTTTCAGATACTGGGCAGATGAAAACGGAAAGCAGTTTGGTGCTTGGAACACTGACGGTAAAACTTATAATATCGGCACAATGCTTCCCCACGACATTGAGCTTCATGCCGTTTGGAAAGTAAACACCTATACTCTCACATTTGATACAGGTGTTGGCGGAACAAAGATTCCGGAAAAAGTATATGAATACGGTAAAACAGTTGATAAAGTTGACGATCCCACCAGAACAGGCTATACCTTTGTTTGCTGGGAGCCTTCAATTCCTGCAACCATGCCCGCAGAAGACGTAACCGTTGTTGCCAAATGGGATGCTAACGATATTACAATCAGCTTTGATACAGACGGTGGTCAGCCTGAAAGTATCGCTGCTATAACTCAGGATTACGGCACAGACGTAACATTGCCCGCAGCTCCCACAAAGAAGGGCCACACCTTCAACGGCTGGCTTGCTTCTAACGGCACTGCTTATGCTGCACTTGAAACAATGCAGATGCCTTCAAGCAATCTGAAGCTTACTGCTGATTGGGAAGTAAATCAATATACAGTCAAGTTTGACGTTAACGGCGGTGATGCGGTTGACGATATGATCGATAAGGATTACGGTACCGTTATCAACGTTAAAACCGGAAAGACCGGCCATAAACTCAGAGGTTGGACCGGCTGGACTCTTAATGAAGACGGCGAAAAGGTTGGCGATGGCGTATTCTATGAAAATCTGCCCACAACCGTTCCCGATGCTGATATGGCTTTCAGGGCAGAATGGGATTGCGTTGACCACTTTATCTATTTCCATCCCGCAGCAATTCCTGCGGATGACCCCGAAACCAAGGATGTTGATGAAAGCATCACAACCGATAAGAACATGATAACTCTTGAGTTTGATTGTAATGCAGATATCGTAACTCCGACCGAAGCTGAGGTTAAAGCGGCCGGCTATGATTACGAAACAAAGATCGGAATCGGCAAAAAAATCAAAGGCTGGAATGACGCTGACGGCGCTGCAATCGCAACCAAGATGACTTATGATATGGTTGGCAAGCATTATGTTATCAGTGCTTGGGAAGATGCGCTTTATACAGTAACCTTCAACAGCAATGGCGGCTCTGAAGTTGCTTCTCAGGAGCTCAAATACGGTGATTCCATAGTTGAACCTGCAGAACCCACCAAGGAAGGCCATGATTTTGTCGATTGGCTTGATGAAAAAGGCTATGTTGTTGATTTCGAAAACCTTAAGCTGACTGAAGCAAAGAATATCACATTCACAGCTAAGTGGCAGGTTAAAGAATACGAAGTAACCTGGTCTGTTGACGAAACAGAATACAAATCCGAGAAATATGAATATGATGAAATAATTGCCAAACCTAAAGATCCTGTTAAGGAAGGTCATACTTTCGCAGGTTGGTCAGGCTATACAGAAGGCGAAACCAAAATGGGCGCCGCTAACGTAGTATTTGAGGCAACATGGAGTGTTAACTCTTATAAGGCAACATTCGATCCCAATGGCGGTGTTCTCGTTGTTAAGGATAAGGCCGGCAATGTTGAGCTCAAAACCGATGAGCCTTATACTGTTGATATCAA
This sequence comes from Acutalibacteraceae bacterium, assembly GCA_045614385.1. Lineage (GTDB taxonomy): Bacteria > Bacillota > Clostridia > Oscillospirales > Acutalibacteraceae > CAG-177. Next base: position 7,903 of record JAZLCS010000010.1, read on the forward strand.
ATACGGCAACCCCGTTACCGCTCCCGAGCTTGAAACAAGAGATGGCTATGTATTCTCATCTTGGGTAGATTCAGAGGATCAGCAGCCTATGCCTGCA
>JAZLCS010000011.1:0-2635 GCA_045614385.1 Acutalibacteraceae bacterium
CCTGCTCTTGGCAAACGAAAGAGCGTTGATTGTCTGGTTTGAATATCTGGGAAAACTGATTGCAAGGCACACATCGTCGCTGCTGATTCTGAACATCTGCTCAAAGAGTTCGCTTGAAGCGGAAGTGTCGATAAGAACAACGTTTTCATATAAAAGTCTGAGATAAAAAGCCGCAAAGCTTGCAAGCGCCGCAGAGCTTCTTATGCCGAGAATATAAATCTTTTTGGCATTGTTGATTGCTTCAGCGCTTTTGGCAATAGCATCTCTTGAGATACTGTCCCTCGTTGCTTTAATCATTTCAATATCCGTCATAAAAGCTTTATCAACATAGTCGTGGCCGACAAATCTGCTTGCGGCAACATCCATTCGCTGAACGCTTGTAAGATGGCTTTTAACCATCTCCTGCAGATATTTCTGAAGCTCGGGATAGCCTTCAAAACCGATATTTGAAGCAAAGCGGACTACTGTGGATTCGCTGACACCGACTGCCTTACCGAGACTTGATGCGGTCATAAAAGATGCTTTTTCGTAATTATTCTTTATAAAATCGGCAATTTTTTTATGACCTTTTGAAAGACTGCCGTAAACATTATCAATTTTTTTCTGAAAATTCTCTGACATACCGCATACCTCTTTGCCACTCAGATATCATTGATTTTACACCATATATAAATAAAATGCAAGTAAATTTTATTGTTTTGCAGGATTTCTTTCATTTTTAGCGATTGACTGCATTAAAGCATTGGTGTATAATATTTCAAGCGATATCAAAACCATTCAAAAGGAGATTAATATATGGCATCAGGCAAAATTTTATGGTATAACGCGCCTTCAAAGGCATGGACTCAAAGCCTGCCCATCGGCAACGGCCCTCTCGGCGCAATGATTTACGGCAAAGTTGCAAAAGAAGTGATCAGCCTCAACCATGACGAGCTCTGGAACGGAAAGCCGAAAAACACCGTTAAGGACGGTGCGCCCGAATCATTCAAAAAAGCTCGCGATCTTGCTCTGCAAGGCAAGCTTCATGAAGCACAGGAAGAAATCGAAACCAATTTTCAAAACACCTGGAGCCAGGCATATATGCCCTTGGGCGATCTTGAAATAGATTTCGAATGCAAGGGTAAAGCCAAGGAATACAAACGCATGCTTGACCTTGAAAACGCGATTTCAAAGGTTGAATTCACACAATCGGGCGTAACATACAAAAGAGAATATTTTGCCTCATATCCCTCAAAGATAATTGCCGCAAAGCTCACTGCCGAGGGCGGCAAAATGAGCTTCGGTATAGGTCTTACATCAAAGCTTAAAAGCAACAGTTTTGTTAAAGACAACTTGGTTATTATCGATGGCGAATGCCACGGCGAAAACAATATCGATAACGAATCAGGCAACAAGAAATACTTTGACGAACCCGAAATGCGCGGCATGCGCTTCAGAGGTGTTGTTAAAGTCATCACAGACGGCACAACAAAAACCGTTGAAAACAGACTTGAAGTTAAAGATGCATCAGAAGCCGTTCTTTTCTTCACAGCCGAAACAAGCTTTAACGGTTGGAACAAGCACCCCTACCTTGAAGGCAAAGAATACATTGAGCCTTGCATGGCAAGAATAGATGCCGTCAAAGATTACGAAGCGGAAAAAGCCGCTCACATCGCCGATTATTCTCAACTTTTCGGCAGAGTTGAGCTTGACCTTGGTGAAGGCAAAGAAGACATGCCGACTAACAAACGACTTGTTGCCTTCAAGAAAGACAAAAGCGATTTTTCTCTTATAACTCTTGTATACAATTACGGCAGATATCTTGCAATTTCCTGCTCAAGAGAAGGCTCGCAGGCGTCAACACTTCAGGGAATCTGGAACCACAGAATCACTCCTCCCTGGCATTCAAATTACACGGTTAACATCAACACCGAAATGAACTATTGGCCGGTTCTTATGTGCCGCATGCCGGAAGTTAACCTTCCATTAATAGAGATGGTTAAAGAGCTCAGTATCAGCGGCGAAACAGCAGCAAAGGGTCAGTATGGCGCGAAGGGTTGGACCTCTCACCACAACGTTGACCTCTGGAGGCTTTCAACACCCGTTGCGGGAAATGCATGCTGGGCATTCTGGCACGGCTCGTCGGGCTGGCTTTGCGAGCATCTTTTCGAGCATTACGAATACACAAACGATGTTGAATATCTCAGAGAAACCGCATATCCCATCATGAAAAAGGCAGCCGAGTTCTATCTTGATATCATGACGGAATATGAAGGCAAGCTTGTTCTTGCGCCCGGCACATCGCCTGAAAACGGTTTCGAATATGAAGGCAGAACCTGTAACGTCGCAAAATATTCAACAATGTCAATGTCAATCGCAAGAGAGCTTTTTGAAAACTGCATCAAGGCATGCGATATTCTCGGCACTGACGGTGATTTCGCCAAAGGGCTTGCAGAAACAATTTCAAAAATGGCGGATTTCAAAATCGGCAGCGACGGTCAGCTTCTTGAATTTGACGACGACTATCCCGAGGTTGAGCCTCATCACAGACATGTTTCTCACCTTTCCGCGCGTCATCCCGCCCGTCTTATCACTGTTAACGACACGCCCGAGCTTGCTAAAACATGCCGCAGAACTCTTGAACGCAGAGGCGATA
>JAZLCS010000012.1:0-20188 GCA_045614385.1 Acutalibacteraceae bacterium
GCCGATACCTCGGTAATCGGTTCATTCAGAGAGGTTAAGGTCACGGAATCGCTTACATGGATTCTTCGCGGCGAACTTCAACAATAATCAGGTAAAAGTACGAGCAAAATCGTATTAAATATAATCTACAGTTAGGAGAAACAAAAATGGACGTAATTGCAAAAGCAAGAGAACTCGGCGCACTTCTTCAGCAGGATGAGCGCTACGTAAAGCTCATGGAAGCACAGAAGGCTAATGAAGAAGATACAGCTCTCAATGAGCTTATCGCAAGAATTCAGCTTGTTCAGATGTCATTCCAGCACGAAGCTTCAAAGGAAGATAAAAACGAGCAGAAGCTTGAAGCTTATGACAAGGAATTCGGCGAAATCTATACTCAGATTATGGCTAATCCCAACATGCAGGCTTATGAAGCAGCAAGACAGGAAATTGACCAGCTCATGCAGTATATCAACAACATTTTTGCTCTTTGCCTTCAGGGTGCGGACCCTGCAACTTGCGAGCCTCCCAAGCAGGAGCATAACTGCGGCGGCGAATGCAGCTCATGCAGCGGCTGTCACTGATTTAAAACAAGTTCTTCTGCGGGCGGATATTCTCCGCCTGCAGACACAGCTTAGCTGTTTATTCGGAAGTTTTTGAAAGGTATGGTAAATTCATGGCAGAGCTTACCCCTATGATGAAGCAATATTTTCAGATAAAGGAGAACTATCCCGACACGATTCTTATGTTCCGTCTCGGCGATTTTTATGAAATGTTCTTTGAGGATGCAAAGACTGTTTCTGCCGAGCTTGAGCTTGTGTTAACGGGCAGGGACTGCGGTCAGGAGGAAAGAGCACCCATGTGCGGAGTTCCGTTCCACAGCGCAGATTCATATATTGCCCGCCTTGTCGCAAAAGGATATAAGGTTGCCATTTGTGAGCAGCTTGAAGACCCCGCTCTTGCAAAGGGGATTGTTAAGCGCGATGTAACAAGGGTGCTGACTCCGGGAACCATTATTGAAAGCACAATGCTTGACGAGGGCAGAAATAATTTCCTTGCATGCATCTGTACTCTGAAAGACTGCATCGGTCTTTGCTTTGCCGATATTTCCACAGGCAGCGTTCACGCAACGCAGCTTGAAAGAAAAAATTCAGAGAAAAAGATTATCAACGAACTCGGCAGATTTACTCCGAGTGAAGTAGTTATGAATTCTGAAGTTTTAAGGCTTACGCAGGTTACGGACTTTATTAAAAGCAAGCTCCATTCTTCCTGCGATTTGCTTGATGATGAATGCTTTGACATTTCAAAAGCTTCCGCACTTCTTTTTAAGCATTTCGGCGTTTCTTCGCTTTCTGCGCTCTCACTTGAAAATGCACCCGGAGCAGTTTGTGCAATCGGTGCGGCTATGGATTATCTTAAATCCGTTCAGAAGTCCGAGCTTGAAAATGTTAAGAATATTGATTATTACGGCGAAAGCAGCTTTATGCATCTTGATGTTTCAACGCTCAGAAATCTTGAAATAACGGAAACAATGCGCAACCGCGAAAAGAGAGGCTCTTTGCTTTGGGCTCTTGACAAAACACGCACTTCAATGGGCAAGCGCATGATAAGAAGTTGGCTGGAACAGCCTCTGCTTAATATCGCAAAGATAACCAGACGCCACAATGCCGTTTCCGAGCTTGTTGAGAACCCCTCTCTCCGAGACGATATTATTGAGTCGCTCGCGGGTTGTCAGGATATGGAAAGGCTGATAACAAGAATTGCTTATTCTACCGCAAATGCAAGAGAGTTAAAGGGTCTTTCTTCAACGCTCGGCAGACTTCCTGCAATAAAAGGATATCTTTCGTGTTCAAAAAGCAGCCTTCTCGGCGAGCTTTGCAATGAAATTCTTCCTCTTGAAGACCTTGCAGCCGTAATTGACGGTGCAATTGTTGAGGAGCCTCCGTTTTCCGTTCGTGAAGGCGGAATGATAAAAGACGGTTTTAATGCTGAACTTGATGACCTGCGCGATATCGTTAATAACGGCAAAGGGTATATTGCCGATATTCAGCTTCGAGAGCAGGAAAGAACAGGCATCAAAAAGCTGAAAATAGGCTACAACCGCGTTTTCGGTTATTACATTGAAGTTTTAAACTCATATAAAGAACTCGTTCCCGAGGATTACATACGCAAGCAGACATTGACAAACTGCGAAAGATTCATAACCCAAGAGCTTAAAGAGCTTGAATCCAAGGTTCTCGGTGCTCAGGAAAGAATAGTGCGCCTTGAGTATGAGATATTTGATTCCGTAAGAAAAAAAGCGGCAGAGCATCTTTATGCAATTCAGAAAACCGCCTCGGCTGTTGCTTCTGTTGATGTTCTCTGTTCTTATGCAAGAGTCGCTGCAGAAAATAACTACTGCTGTCCCGCTATGAATGCAGGCGACAGAGTAGCAATAACAGACGGCAGACATCCTGTTGTTGAAAAAATGATTGATTTTCCGTTTGTTCCCAACGACACGGTGCTTGACTGCTCAGACAACCGCTGCGCGATTATAACGGGACCGAATATGGCAGGTAAATCAACATATATGCGTCAGGTAGCACTTATCTGCCTTATGGCTCAGGCGGGCAGCTTTGTTCCCGCTTTATCGGCAGAGCTTTGCGTGGTTGACGGGATATTCACTCGCATCGGTGCTTCTGATGATCTTGCTTCGGGTTCATCAACTTTTATGGTTGAAATGAACGAGGTTGCGGATATTCTTAAAAACGCAACATCAAAGAGTCTTATTATATTTGTCGAAATCGGCAGAGGTACTTCGACCTTCGACGGTATGAGCATTGCAAGAGCGGTTCTTGAATATTCTGCGGACAAACGCAAGCTTGGCGCAAAAACACTTTTTGCAACTCACTATCATGAGCTGACTGAGCTTGAAAACACCGTTTCGGGCGTTAAAAATTATAACATTGCCGTTAAAAAGAGGGGAGATGACATAACCTTCCTTCGTCGCATTGTTTCCGGCTGTGCAGACGGCAGTTACGGTATTGAGGTTGCAAAGCTTGCCGGCGTGCCTAACAGCGTTGTTGAAAGAGCGAAGATTGTTCTCAAAGAGCTTGAGGGGGAAGGCTTGAAAGCACCTGTTTATCATTCTGAAAGTGCCGAACCCGAAATGCAGATTTCTTTCGGCAGTTCAAATGCTGATGATATAGTTGAAAAACTCAAAAGCCTTGATGTTAACACGCTTACTCCGATTGAAGCGATGAGTGTGCTTTATGATTTAACAAAACAAGCAAAAAATTAAGAAAGGAGTGTCCTTATGCCGAAAATTAACGTGCTTCCAAAGCAGCTTGCGGAGCTTATTGCCGCGGGTGAAGTTGTTGAACGCCCTGCTTCGGTTGTTAAGGAGCTTCTTGAAAATTCTATTGATGCCGGGGCAGACACAATAACGGTTGAAATCAAAAACGGCGGTATTTCATATATCAGAATAACCGATAACGGATGCGGTATTTCAAAAGAGGATATCCGCAATGCTTTTGTCAGCCACGCAACAAGCAAAATCGCTGTACCCGATGACTTGAACAGTATTCTTACCCTCGGATTCAGAGGCGAGGCCCTTGCAAGTGTCAGTGCCGTTGCAAGAGTCGAGGTTATGACAAAAACTGCCGATGAAGCAAGCGGAACACGATATGTAATTGAGGCGGGTGAGGAAGTTCTGCTTGATGATGCTGGCTGTCCCAAGGGCACAACCATGATTGTCAGGGATTTGTTTTACAAAACTCCCGCGAGAATGAAATTTCTTAAAAAAGATGTTACCGAAGCTAATGCCGTTGCCGGTGTTGTTGACAGAATCGCTCTTTCGCATCCTGAGGTTTCTGTCAGGTTTATACGCGAAGGAAAGCAGGTGCTTATCACAAGCGGAAAAGGTGACCTTCTGACATGTATCCGCGAAATATTCGGTAAAGATTTTTCATCCGATCTGATTCCGGCAGAATATTCTTCAAACGGGATCAAGGTCAGCGGTTTTGTTTCAAAGCCCTCCGCTTCAAGACCTAACCGCAACATGCAGTTTTTCTTTTTGAATAACAGACTTATTAAAACCGGAACGGGCAGTGCTGCTGTCAGTGAGGGATATAAAAATTCAATAATGGTCGGTAAATTCCCGTCATGTGTGTTGAATATAGAGATAAATCCTTCTTTGGTTGACGTTAATGTTCATCCTGCGAAAACCGAGGTCAGATTTTCAGATGAACGGCTGATTTTTAATGCCGTTTACTATGCGTGCAAAAATGCGCTTGCAACCGGCGACACACCGAAACAGGTCAAAGAAATTACGAAGGATTTCTACAGAGAGCCTCCAAAGCCTGCTGAACAGCTTAAGATAGTTCCTCAACCTGCATCGAAAAAAGATTTCTGGCAGCATGTTCCTGCAAAGCCTGTTCAAAACCCGGAAATACCGAAAATCAAAATTGATTTCGTTCAACCCGAAATTAAAAAAGAAACGGTTAATGCTGTTGTTTTAAATGCACCTTCGGCGGAAATTTGTAAAGAAGAACGGATTGAAGATATTCTTCTGAATTCTCCGTCTGTGAATATCCCCGAGCCTCCCAAACATACAGAAACAAAGCTCGAAAAGCCTGAAAGTGATTTTTGCGAAGAAGAGTTTTGCTTGATAGGTGAGGCGTTCAAAACTTACATTATGTGTGAATATCGCGGTAAAATGGTTATCATCGATAAACATGCCGCGCATGAAAGAATTATTTATGAAAAACTGAAAAGAGAAAACGGTGAACGAACTCCGCAGCTTCTGTTGCTGCCGGTCACCGTAACTCTTTCAAAAGAAGAATATTCCGCAATTCTTGAAAATATCGGACTCGTCAATGACGCCGGCTTTGATGTTGAGGATTTCGGAAACGGCTGCGTGATTGTCCGTGAATGTCCGATGGAGCTTTCCGCTGATGACATTGATGAAGTCATAAGTGAAATTGCGGGACGTTTTGTCGAGAAAAAACAAGATGTTGCATTTGAAAAAATGGATTGGATTTTTCATTCCGTTGCTTGCAGAAGTGCTGTTAAGGCAGGCAATTTCACCTCGCGCCTTGAGATGGAAAGATTTGCAAAGCAACTGCTTTCAATGCCTGACATCCGCTATTGTCCGCACGGCAGGCCCGTGCTTATTGAAATGACACAAAGAGAGCTGGAGAAGAATTTTGGCAGAGTCTAAGATACCGCTTATAGCAATTGTCGGCCCCACCGCATCGGGCAAAACTTCGCTTGCAGTTGAGATATGCAAGCGTTTCGGAGCTGAAGCAGTTTCGTGCGATTCCATGCAGATTTACAAAGGTATGGATATTGCAACCGCAAAGCCAACTGTTGAAGAGATGCAGGGCGTTCCTCATCATTTAATCGGCTTTCTGAGCCCCGATGAGACTTTCAGTGTTGCAAAATACTGCGATATGGCTCGAGAAATAATTACGGATATAACCGAAAGAGGTAAAAATGCTGTGCTTGTCGGCGGAACTGGTCTTTATTACAGCTCACTTACCGACAACATTGAGTTTTTGGAAGAAGAAACAGATTTTGAATACCGTGAGATGTTGAAGAAACAAGCAGAGGAGCAAGGAGCTCAGGTTCTTCTTGACAGACTTTTTCAGGTTGATCCCGAATCGGCTAAACAGCTTCACGTTAACAATCTCGGCAGAATAATCAGAGCTCTTGAGATTCATCACACAACGGGAAAAACCAAAACAATACAGAATGAGCAGTCGCAAAAAAATCCGACACCATTTTGTACAACCGCCATTTGCTTGGATGCGAGAGACAGGCAGTTTTTATATGACAGAATCAACAAAAGAGTTGATATTATGCTGGAAAACGGTCTTTTAAATGAGGCAAAGGATTTTTTTGAATCATCTCTCGGAAGAACTGCGCGCCAGGCAATAGGTTATAAAGAGTTGAACCCGTATTTTAAAGGTGAAAAAACTCTTGATGAATGTATTGAAAATCTGAAAATGCAAACACGGCGTTACGCTAAACGCCAGTTGACATGGTTCAGGCGCGACCCGAAAATTACTTTTTTGTATATAGACGATTATTCATGCGGCGATGAATTGCTTCAAGCTGCGTGTGATATTATAGAAAGGAGGACGGTGTGTGAATAACAAAGACAGATTGCTTAAGGTGCTTTCTGCTTTGGCGGCAGTTATAATTGTTGTTTTTTTTGCGGCTGAGCTCTATAATCTTACCGCAAAAACATATGCCACTCAAACAGTTTATGAACAGACCGTTCTTGAAACCGTTGATGCCGAAATGTTTGTTATCCGCGATGAAACTGTCCTGACAGTTTCAGGCTCGGGAGTAACCGTTCCACTGGCTGAGAACGGAGAAAGAGTCAGCAAGGGCAGCACAATTGCCGCTGTTTTTTCGAATGAAGCTTCTGCCGAAAACTATGTTAAACTTCAGTCACTTGAACAGCAGTTAAAGGCATATCAAAAAATTGACGGTCAGTTAAGCCTTGCAAATATTGATTTGGTTAAACTGACTGACGAAATCGATTCGGTTTTTTTATCTGTTGTCAACGGTGCTTATAACAATGATTTTTCTTCGCTGAGCGACAACAAGCTTTCCTTCAGCGAAAAGCTGTCAAGAAGGCAGATTTCTTTGGGAAAAACAGTCGACTGTTCTGCAAAGATTGCACAGCTTCAAGGTGAAATATCATCGCTGAATTCGGTTGCCGTGCCGTCTGAAATTCTGACTGCCGAGTCGTCGGGCTATTTTGTCAGCAAGGAAGACGGATATGAAAACATAATAACCGTTGATAAAATTGATTCACTTACTCCGGAAATGTTCCGAGAAGCAATGAAGAGCGATAAAAAGGAGAGCTCAGCCGGAGCAATCGGTAAGGTTATTGACGGATATAATTGGTATATTGCTGCGGTTATTGATTCATCAATGGCTGCCGAATTCTCTGAAAAGAAAACTGTTGATTTGATTTTTGGTGATTCGGATGAAGATGCGGTATCAACCTATCTTCACTCGATTAAAAATTTCAACGATTCCGAATCCCTTGTTGTTTTTCGTTGTAACCTTATGAATGAAGAACTTGCTTCTCTCAGAAAAGTTGACGGAAAGATTGTAATTAATGAATTTACCGGGCTGAAAGTCAGCAGAGATGCAGTTCGTCTTGATGAGGAAGGCAACGAAGGTGTTTATGTTCGCCGAGGGAATATTGTTAATTTCCGAAGCTTGAATATAATTTATTCAGAAGATGAGTTCGTTATTGCTTCCAATCCATCCCCTGAAAGCGCTACAGAACTTGCTTATACTCATCTGAAACTATATGACGAGGTTATAGTCTCGGGAAAGGAACTGAAAAATGGAATGGTTATCGGATGAAGAAAGATTTTTTGCCATTGAAGAAAATCTTAAATATATTCGCAACGATATTGCCGATGCTGCTTCAAGTGCAGGCCGAAGTCCGGATGATATTCACTTGATGGCTGTTACCAAAACCGTTGAAAGTAGATTTATCAACCATGCGATTAATAACGGTGTTAAACTGATTGGTGAGAATAAGGTTCAGGAGTTTTTGCTTAAAGAGCCTGAGCTGGCACTTGATTCCTGCAAGGCACATTTGATTGGTCATTTGCAATCCAACAAAGTTAAAAAAATTATCGGCATGGTTGATACCATTCAATCTGTTGATACGGTTTCGATCGCAAAAGAAATCGGTAAACGCTCGGTTGAAGCGGGTGTTTTGACTAAAGTTTTGCTTGAAGTCAATGTCGGCAACGAAGAAAGCAAGTTTGGTTTTTCGCAGGAAGAGGTATTTGAACGAGCCTGTGAAATTGCTGAAATTTCCGGCATTTCGATTGACGGACTTATGTGCGTGGCCCCGATTTGCGAAAAAGATGCCGAAATTCGTGCAATTTTTTCAAATATGCGCCGTCTCTTTATTGACATTAGCGCAAAAAAAATAGATAATATAAATATGAATGTTCTCTCGATGGGTATGTCGGGTGACTATAAACAAGCTATTCTCGAAGGCGCAAATCTTGTCAGAATCGGTTCGGCAATTTTTGGCGCAAGAATTTACAGATAATTAAGGAGGATTCAATTATGAATTTCAAAGAGAAGCTTAAGCAGTTTATTAATGTAACGGATGATGACTATATCGACGGTGCAGAATCGGATTATTCCGATGATTTTGATTTTGAGCCAGGAAAGGCATCGGTTTCCGAGCCGCGTCAGCAGGCTGCTTCTCATGCAAGAAGCGAAAGAGCTTCAAGCAATTCTAACAATGTTGTTAATATCAATTCTTCCAAGGCGGCTTCCAATCAGCCCAAGCCTCATGTTGTTTTTCAGAAAATCGACAGATTTGAAGAAGTTGGCGAGGTTGCCGATATTCTGAATGAAAAGAGAATAGTTATTCTTAATCTTGAAACCTGTCCCAATGATGTTTCGCAGAGAATAATAGACTTCCTTTACGGTGTTGCTTATGCTAATCACGGCGATTTTAAAAAGGTTGCCGGCAGAGCATATATAATTACGCCTTATAATGTTCCTGTTTCAGGTGAGCTTCTTGATGAGCTCGGAGCAGGCATGTCCGAATATTAATAAACTGGTGCGAGAGGAAAGGTGATTTTAATGCTCAGAACAGAACAGATTTTGAATGCGAAATTCACTCCGGTAAGTAAAGGTACTTACAGCGCAGAAGAAGTAGATGCTTTTCTTAAAGCGGTTGCGGAATCATACGAAGAATCACTCAGTCAGAATAAGGAGCTTATGAAAAAAATCGGTATTCTTGCCGATAAAATCGAAAGCTACCGTAACGATGAGGAAGCAATCAAGCTGGCTCTTCTTGATGCACACAAGATGGCGGATTCAATCAGCAAGGAAGCTAACGATAAAGCGGAAAATGCTGTTAAAGAAGCTGAAAACAAGTCAAAAATTATTCTTGACGGAGCAAACAGACAGTCCGGCCAGATGATTGACGAAGCGAGAGAAAAAGCAAAAGAAATTGTTGATAATGCAAGAACTGCGGTTGCTTCTCTTACCGAAAGAGCACAGGTTGAAACCGATAATGCAATTGCAGCTGCGAACAGCAAAGCTGCCGAGATAGTTGCACAGGCGCAGGCTGAGGGTAAGAACATAATCGGTGACAGCAAAGAGGCATATGAATTCTATTCGGCAGAGCTTGCAAAGGTTAAGGCTGAAACCGAAAAGTTCAGGGTAAGCATTCAGGAGCTTTGTAAAGGTCAGCTCAATCTTCTTGACAATATTCCCGAGTATGTTGCCGTTCCGGCTCCGGTTGTTGAAGAACTTGATGAAACAGAGGTTGAAGCTGTAGCTGATGTTCAGCCCGAGCCCGAATCGGTTGAAGAAATTTCTGTTGAAGAAGAGATTTTTGTTCCTGAAATTGAAGAAGAGGCTCCCGAAGCAGAGGCAATCACCTCCGCCGAAGAACTTCTTGCCGAAATTCAGGAAGAGATTCAGATGGTTTATACTCCCGAAGAACCCGCATCCGAAGAAATTACAGAACCTGCCGAGGAAATTCCGGCACCTGTTCAAGAGGATGCCGAGGACGAAGAAGATGATTTGTTCAGCTTCATAGACGACATCAGTTTTGAGGAAGACGAAATACCCGCCAGCCTTGATGACTTGATTCCTTCCGTTCTTCCTGCTGAGGAAAAAGAAGTTTCTGCCGAACCCGATGAAGATGATGAGTTTGAAGGCTTCAAGGTTGATCTTGACTCAATAGAAGGCATGGGCAATTCTGATGATGATGACGATGATGATTTTACCTCATTGTTTGATTCTATGTTTGAAGACTGATAATTGAGAGGTTTTTATGTTTCAGGCAATTTCTTTGGCAGTTATTGCTGTTCTTGTCGGTGTAGACCAATTAACTAAATACGCGGCGATTTCAACTGTCAAGGTTACAGGTGCAAAAGAGTTTCTTTTTGGCCTTTTTCAGTTCAGATATGTTGAAAACACCGGAGCGGCGTTCAGTTCATTTTCAGACAGCACAACGCTGCTTACGGTTTCAACCCTGATTATTCTGTGCTTTTGCCTTGTGTTGCTCTTGAGCAGAAAACTTAAACCGATGTTTACAAATATTTGTCTTTTGCTTGTTGTGGCCGGCGGAATCGGAAATGTTATTGACAGAATTCTCTATGGTTACGTTGTTGATTTCATTGAACCCCTGTTTATTGATTTTGCTGTTTTCAATTTTGCTGATTGCTGCATAACTGTCGGCGCAATGATGCTTATCGGATATGAAATCTATGAGCTTTTCAGCGAGCGAAAGAAAAAGACTGAAAAAAATGATTGAATCTGTAAATACTATCGAATATAATGAGCAAATTTCCGTTGTTATTGATTCTGAAAACAGCGGAGAGAGGCTTGATAAAATTCTTTCAAGGGTTTTATGTGAATATTCACGATCCTTTGTTCAAGGGCTTTTTACTGACGGATTGGTTAGTTGTAAAGGAAAAAATGTTACCAAAAGTTTTAAACCGAAAAATGGTGATATTATAGAATTTACCGTTCCAGAACCCAAAGAGCTTTCACTTGAACCTGAGAATATCCCGCTCGATATAATGTATGAAGACAGCGATTTGCTTGTTGTCAATAAGCCGCGCGGAATGGTTGTTCACCCTGCACCGGGTAACTACAGTGCAACTCTTGTCAATGCGTTGTTGTGGCACTGCAAAGGCAATCTTTCGGGCATTAACGGTGTTATCCGCCCCGGTATCGTTCATCGTATTGACAAGGATACAAGCGGTCTTCTGCTTGTTGCAAAAAACGATGCAGCTCATGTTTCGCTCTCTGAGCAAATCAGCACTCATTCGCTTGACAGAGAATACCGCGCTGTCATTCATGGGCATTTGAAAGAAAAAAATGGCATGATTGATGCTCCGATAGGCAGAAGCCAGAGTGACCGTAAAAAAATGTGTGTTACCAAACAGAATTCAAAAAATGCAGTTACACACTATAAGGTTCTTGAGGAATTTAAAGATTTTTCGTTTGTTGCCCTTAAGCTCGAAACGGGCAGGACCCATCAGATAAGAGTTCATATGGCCCACCTTGGTCATCCCGTTGCAGGCGATATGGTTTACGGGCCGAAAAACGGTGTAACATCTCTTAACGGCCAGTGCTTGCATGCCGGCTTACTGGGTTTTATCCATCCGTCAACCGGTGAGCATATCAGAATAGAAGCTCCGTTGCCTGATTATTTTACAGATTTTCTTGGGAGAGTCAAAAGATAATGAAGAATCTTTCGAAATGGTTAATAGCTTCCGATATTGACGGAACGCTTAATAATAAGCTTCGGCAGCTTCCGAAACGAAATGAAAACGCGATAAAAAGATTTGTTGAAATGGGTGGCAGATTTACTTTGGCATCAGGCAGAAATCCGCAGTCCATGGAAAAGCATTTCAGGCGTTTGCCTATTTCCGGAACCCCTGCAATTGTTATAAACGGAGCAGGATTATATGATTTTCAGAAAAATGAAATGATTTGGTTCAGCTCTATGAGTGACGAAGGTATGCGTCTTGCCATAGAAGCCGCAAAAAAGTTCCCTTATGTTGATGTTATTATTGTGGCAAAAGATATGATTTACATTACCGGAACGGGTTGGTTCGGTAAACTGTTTGTTGCCCCGGATAAGCTTGAACACAGACACATAAGAAACATCGAAGATGTGCCGAAGGAGAATTGGGGAAAGGTTATTTTTTCAGGAATTCCGCTTCATATTTCAAAAGTAAAAAAACATTTTGAGTCAATGAATGATCCGGATTTAACTCTTATGTCGTCTTCGATTGCAAGCTTTGAAATTCTTGCAAGGAACACTCATAAAGGTGCTGCGCTCTTGAAATTAGCCGAAATGCTTGGCATTGATAAGTCACAAACGGGCGCAATCGGCGATTATTTTAACGATTTTGATATGTTAAAAAGTGTGGGCGTTCCCGCATGCTGCGGTCAGGCACCCGCCGAACTCAAGAAGATTTCCGAATATGTTTCCTGTCATTGTAATAAAGGTGCAGTTGCGGATTTCCTTGAGTACATAGAGAATAAATAGCAAATAAATCTATTTTAACAAAATGGAGGCACTGCAAATGGATACAGTTATCAGAAAACAGTTGAAAATCAAAGCATGCAAGGCAAGAATGGGCATTATTGAAGGAGTTTTCAATGCAAAATCGGGTCATCCCGGCGGCTCGCTTTCCTGCGTTGATATTGTTACCTATTTATATTTTAATCATATGAATGTTGACCCTCAGAATCCTAAAGATGAAAACAGAGACAGATTTGTTCTTTCCAAGGGTCATGCTGCTCCTGCTCTTTATTCCGTTCTTGCTCTTAAAGGATTTTTCCCTGTTGAGCAGATGAAAACGCTCAGAAAGAGCGATTCAATGCTTCAGGGTCATCCCAGCATTCAATATACCCCCGGTGTTGATATGTGCACCGGTTCTCTCGGCCAGGGAATTTCAACTGCATGCGGTATGGCTCTCGGAGCAAAGCTGAGCGGCAAGCGCAACAGAGTTTACACAATTCTCGGCGACGGAGAAATTCAGGAAGGCCAGGTTTGGGAGGCAGCAATGTTTGCTTCTGCCAAGGGTCTTGACAATCTTGTTGCCGTTGTTGATAATAACGGTCTTCAGATTGACGGCACAATTGCTGAAGTTAATTCGCCGTATCCTATTGCCGAAAAATTCAAGGCTTTCGGCTGGAATGTTATTGAAATTTGCGCTCACAGCTTTGATGAAATCGATGCAGCCTTCAACGCAGCAGCCGAATTCAAAGGAAAGCCCTCTGTAATCATCGCCAACAGCGTTAAGGGCAAGGGTGTTTCCTTTATGGAAAATCAGGTTTCGTGGCACGGAACAGCTCCCAATGCTGAACAGTATGAACAGGCTATGAGCGAGCTTACACAGGCTCTTGCTGAGCTTGAAGCTTGAGAAAGGAACGGTGAACTATAATGGCAGATATTATTAAAACCGCAACCCGTGATGCTTACGGTAAGGCTCTTGTTGAGCTTGGAGCAATTAATGATAAGCTTGTTGTTCTTGATGCTGACCTTGCGGCAGCAACAAAAACAGGCATGTTCAAAAAAGCATATCCCGAGAAGTTCTTTGATTGCGGTATTGCAGAAGGCAATATGATGGGCGTTGCAGCAGGTCTTGCTTCAACAGGTCACGTTGTTTTTGCCAGCACCTTTGCAATGTTTGCTGCGGGCAGAGCATATGAGCAGGTAAGAAACTCAATCGCGTATCCTCGCCTCAATGTAAAAATCGGTGCAACTCATGCCGGTATTTCTGTTGGTGAAGACGGCGCAAGCCACCAGTGCTGTGAAGATATTGCTCTTATGAGAGCCATTCCCGGAATGACAATTATCAATCCTGCTGATGATATCGAAGCAAGAGCTGCAGTTTTTGCAGCTGCCGAATATGAAGGACCTGTTTATATGAGGTTCGGTCGCCTTGCTGTGCCCAGAATTTTTGACGAGGGTTACAAATTTGAATGGGGAAAAGCTGTTGTTCTTAACGAAGGCAGTGACGTTACAATTTGTGCAACCGGTCTTATGGTCGGTGAGGCAATTGAAGCTCAGAAAATTCTCGCGGCTGATGGTATCAGTGCAGAGATTATTAATGTTCACACAATCAAGCCTCTTGACAGCGAAACCATTCTTAAATCCGCTGCAAAGACAGGTGCAATCGTAACTGCGGAAGAACACAATGTTATCGGCGGTCTCGGCAGTGCAGTTGCGGAAGCGGTTTGCGAAAGCTCCGTACGCGTTCCTGTTGTTAAGCTCGGTGTTAACGATGTTTTCGGAAAATCAGGCCCCGCGGTTGAACTTCTTCATATTTACGGTCTTGATGCACAGAATATTGTTGAAAAGGCTAAAAAAGCAATTTCATTGAAATAATATATACACTTAAAGGCGGTTGTCCCGAAAAAAGGTGCAACCGCCTGTTTAAGAGGTGTTATTTTGGAAAAAACGGGTGGAAAGGGATTGAATAAAAGATTAAAAACTGCGCTGATTTCGGCGGTAGTTTTAGTTGCGCTTGTTTGTTTGATTATTGTTATTTCCCAGGCTTTGGGTTCGTTCAGACCCGAAAATAACAGCATTCTGGTTTATAATCGTAATGGCGAAACTGTTGTCAGAATAGGAAAATATGAAACGGTTTTAACAAATCCGAATGCTTCCGGCTTTAAGTGTGATTCTGATTCAAAAAGAGTTTTTTATACCGTTGATTCTTCTCGTTCCGACGGCCTTTATGATTTATATTTTATTGAACTTCGCCGCAGTGAATTGACAGAGCCGAAAATGATTGACTATGCTATTGAGAAGAATTATGAAGTTTCTTCAGGTAAAGTATATTATTTAAAAGAAAATAAGGCTGCAGGCGCCAATGACGGCTGCATTTGTGATATTGATAATTGGAAAATAGAAACTTTTTCAAATAATGTTAAGAGTTTATTTCCGTTAGAGGATTCCGATACCGTATATTTTATTAAAATGCACGGTTCAACTCAGGTGCTTTATAAATATTTCGAAACCTCTCCGGTTGAGGTTTGCAGAAATATCAGTGCTGTTTACGGATTCAGCGATTCTGAAAATCCTCACATTATTTATGAAAAAAATTCGGATGTTTATTCAGGAATGACAGAGCTTTATATAGCTCGTGCAGAAGGTGCTCCGGAGCTGATTTGTGACAACACCTATGAAGTTAAGTATGATACCTATTCACCGGGCGGAAATCTTTATTACTTTACTTCTTCTAAAGAAAATATTTCATGGAGCTATGTGATTGCCGATCCTTATGCAGAAAACGATAAAACAATAACAAGACCCAAAAGAGAGAACTTTTTTGCTATTTTGGGTATTTCGGCAGAATATAATCGAGCCTTAAGTGAATATCAGGATAAGCTTGTCAGGGATGAAATCAGAGCTGCTCTCAATGAAACGATGGAAAAGGGTGACTTTTCCGCTCCTGTATTTTCGGCATTTGCTTATCGCGAAGGCAGTAGCATCAAGGTTGCCGAAAATATAAATCCCAAGGACGTATATTCGGTTGCTGTTTTTGGTGAACCGAAGATTATCTATGAGTCTACGGAAGTTTTACCGAGTTCAACGGATATGGAAGGCTTGGTAAGCATTGCTCAGAGAAGCACTATGACCGAGGTTATTGAATACGCGCGCAACATTGTTGACAGCAGTGTCACCTCTAAGGGGCTTGCTCTTGCGGCTTACGGCAGTGAAGGTGCAGTTAGCTATCAGCTTGAAGGTTATGATAAAGATAAAACAGTTTTTTCTTTCTCTGACAGCGGTTCAAGAGTTTTTGCTTTTGTTCGGGATTTGCAAGGTGAACGGCTGACTCTTTACACAAATGCACTTGATGAAAAAATGATGCCTTCAACAGCGGTTAATGTTGATACCGGTATATCCAACTATCGATTTTTGGATAATAATGTTATATACCTGAAAAGCGATATCGGCAAAAATACAGGTGACATTTATTCGTATGACGGCACAACAAACGTTAAGCTCTCAAATGCCGCGGAGGCTTTTACGCTCAGCAGTTCCGATGGAATTATAATTCTTAAAAATCATAATGCACAAACTTCAAAAGCAACGGCTGATTATTATTTTTATAACGGTTCATCTGAAGAAATGATTGGCGATGCAATTGAGGTTGACAGCTTTAATTATACCGAAAATGACAAAGCAGCTTATATTTCATCAACTGAAAAAAACGGTTGCCTTAGTATTTATTATGATGGTAAATCATCTGAAATCGCTCAGGGTGTTTCTGAAATATTGCTTTTTGAATAAAGATGTGAAAGGGTGTAAATATGGGTTCTGAAAAGATATTGAAAAAATCGTTTGTCGGCGGATTTAAAAAAGAGGGTGTTTTGAATTATATAGAGCAACTTCAGTCGGAAATTCTTAATTTAAAGAAAGAGTTGGTTAATGCATCGGCTCTTAAAAATGAGATTCATGAGTTAAAAACAATAAGAGAAAAGAGCGAAAAAGAGCTGGCTTCTTTTAAAGCTGAGAATGAAGCATTGAAAGGTGAAAACAATGCTCTTATTGAGCAGAACGCTGCTTTTTCGCTGAAGGTTGAAGAGGCGCAGGTATGCATTGCCGATTATGAAAGCAAACAAAAAGAACTTGAGGAAAAAATTCTGATAGTTGAAAAGCAGTTTTCCGTTATTGAAAAAGACTATTTAAAGTATAAAGAGGCTCATAACACCGCAAATGAAATGGTTTCCGATGCTATGAGCTATTCTGAGAATATTATTGCAGGCGCAAAGGCTTCTGCGGCAGAAATTGTTGCAAAGGCGGATGAAGCGGTTAATAACGCAAAATCTGAAATTACCGATGCAAACGAAAGAGTTAAAACGGCTTGCGTTAATTTTGAAAGTTCAGTTTCTTCTCTGCAGATGAGCACCGATAATTTACTTAATGTTCTTTCTTCGCTTTCAAAAAGAATGAATGTTGTTGAAAACGAGGAAGTATAATATGTCAGAGTACAACATAAATATTAGTGAACTGAAAAAACATTCGCCGATTCTGAAAGCCGGCGACAGAGTTTTGCTTAGCGGAACGGTTTACACGTCACGCGATGCGGCTCATAAACGCATTTTTGAGCTGCTTGACAGCGATGAACCGATTCCTTTTGAGCTTAAAGGTGCCTGTATTTATTTCGCAGGTCCGACTCCAACGCCCGAGGGAATGGTTATCGGCAGCTGCGGGCCGACGACATCGGGAAGAATGGATGTTTATTCTCCGCGGCTTCTTGATTTGGGGCTTGCCGCAATGATTGGTAAGGGTGAAAGAAATAAGGCGGTCTGTGATGCGATTGTCAGAAATAAGGCTGTATATTTTTGCGCCATAGGCGGTGCAGGTGCTCTTTATGCCAAGCATATAAAAGCCTGCGAAGAAATTGCTTTTAAAGACTTGGGCTGCGAAAGTGTAAAACGACTTGAACTTCAGGATTTTCCTGTTATTGTTGCAATTGATTCAAACGGCGGTAACTTGTTTAAATAAGATTTCGGAATAAAAAACGCTTTCATTTGAAAGCGTTTTTCTTTTTGGTGGTTTTATGGTGTTGGCTGATTTTTTGAGTTTTTCATTTTCGGGACTTTCTCAGTTCTTAACCGTTTTTTTTATTCTTGCCGTTGCGTTTGTGAATGGCTTGACTGATGCTCCCAATGCAATCGCTTCGTGTGTTGTCACCCGCTGTCTCAGCTTGAAAAAAGCTGTTGCTTTTGCTGCTGTTTGCGACTTTGCAGGCTCAATACTTATGGGATTGTTCAGCAGTAAAGTTATCATGACAGTTTCAAATTTTGTTGATTTCAGTTCGAATGGAATACCGGCTTTATGCGCCGCCATGACAAGTGTTGTGATTTGGGCCGTGTCTGCCTGGGCATTCGGAATTCCGACCAGCGAAAGCCACGCACTGATGGCGGGTCTTATGGGTGCAGGCATTGCGGTTAGCGGCGGTTTCTCGGGTATTAATAAAAATGAATGTTTGAAGTTAGTTATCGGATTGGTTTTGTCAACCGTATTTGGCTTTGTATCCGGTTTTGCAGTATCAAAGCTGACCGTTTCAATTTTTAAAGATGTTGATAAAATAAAATCCGATGCAATTTTCAAGCGGTCGCAAATTGCGGCAAGTTCTTTCATGGCGTTTATGCACGGCGCGCAGGACTCACAGAAATTTGCGGGGATTCTTGCAATCGGGATTTCTGCTTCAGGCTTCAGATCGGAAAGCGAAAAAACATCAACTTTGATTATAGTTATATGTTCTGTCGCAATGGCTTTGGGCACAGTGACAGGCGGCTCACGGATAATCAAGGCTGTGGGTATGGACATGATAAGACTTCGCATAGATCAAGGCTTTTCGGCAGATATGGCGGGAGCTCTTTGTCTTTTGGTTTCAACGGTTTTCGGTTTGCCGGTCAGCACCACTCATACCAAGACTTCCGCGATTCTGGGTGCAGGTGCATCAAGAAGCATAAAATCGGTTAATTGGAGCGTTGCGGGTGAGATGGTTGCGGCATGGATACTTACTTTTCCTGCTGTTGCTTTGCTAAGCTTCATAATAACAAATGCATATTTTAGAGTTCTTTAGAGGTGATTTCTTGAAATTTCCGGTTGATTATGCAAAATTACTTATTCGGCAGTGCGAATTGGCATGCTCGGCTTTTGAAGAAAAATCTGTTTCTGATTTATCACAAAAAGTGTTCAGAGAAATATACAAGCATTTGACAATAGATTTTCTGCCCCCCATAGACAGGGAAGATATTGCTGCTCTTTCTTATGATATCTTTGAAATTCAGACAAAATGCGAAACATATTTCGGAAAAAACAAGTGTCGAATTTTAAACTCCAAAATAAAAGAACAGCTTGATTTAATGCCATATATAATAAAAGGACTTTTAGAAAAAAAGAAAACCTGCGGTGATGATATCCACAGGTTTATAATTTTGAATACGGCATATGGAAAAGTTGCCGATTCATCTTCTATTCAAATCAATGATTCATTAGCCGGTTTTATAAAAACAGCATATTCAGCATTTTTTAAAAACCTTTGAGTTATCGGAAAAAACGTTGTAAAAAGCTGAAATCAGAAATGAAATCAAAACTCCCGAAACTAAATCTGTAAGAAGAAATAAAATCAAGCAGACGGTAAAGCAGGCAATAGGAACAATTCCGTTGAAAACTTTTTTCAGCTCATTCCATTTAACGCTTTGCCATGCTCCGACGATAACGACAACTGCACAGGAATGAATGGGTATTCTCAGCATTATTTCTTCGCCGAAATAAAACAATAAAAACATTATTCCCGCAGCAGTTATTCTGGGAAGAATGTTGCTTTTGTCTTTATTGATTCCATAGGGGAACGGGAAGCGGAATATTCCGCCGCAAATTCCGTTTGCAACTCCGCCGATTATATAATCTTTTTTTTCTGCTTTTTCGTTGCTTGAAATTGCATAAAAGCAGGTCACAAAAAGAGCGGTACCGATTAACACAACGGCAATAATATCTTTAAAATCCAACAACTCATAAAAAGCGGCTTTGCTTGACAAAAGATAAAAATATGCATCTGATTTTGTTCCGTCATGAATTTCGTTAATTGCTGTTGCCATGTCAGTCGGATTAAGAAACAGATTAAGAATAAGTGTTGCGACTATTGCAATAAACGGTGCAGAAACTGTTTTAGTCAGCTTTTTGAATTTCCTGGGAAAAGTAATCATGATAACCATAACAATTGTGCCGTAAAGCACTCCGCGCCAATTCGGATGAAAACCGAGCGAAATATATGAGTCAATCATATCCATGACCGTGTTTCCTTTTGCGCCGATTCCGAAATAATGCGTTGTGAAAAGAACGGTTACGGTAAGTGCGGTTGCCAGCATAGTGCCTGAAACAGCAGGGGAGGTAACTGTTGTTTTAAGTTTATCAGCAAAAAAAGATGAAATGATAAGCATTATTCCGCAGACAATACATGCCCAAAATGCAATAATGCCGCCAAAGGATACAATTGCATATCTCAGAATCATGAATGAAAGATAAACGGGCATGATTTTTTCGTTCTTTGCAGGAGCAAGTAATATGGCAAGGCATGCAAACAGCGTTCCGATTATTTCTCTCCAATCAAAGCAGACTGCCATGCTGAAGGCGAGAGGAAAAAAAGCGGTTAAATAATATATGGTTTCTTTTGTGAAAGAAGTTATGGATAACTTGTTCAAAGTGATGGCTCCAATCAATTGACATATGAAGCTATTTTACATTAAAATCCAAAACTATACAAGCCATTTTAAAAACTTTTTATTAAACTATGGTAAAATTTAAAATTGTATGATAAAATATTCGGGATTAAAACGCAACGGAGAAACACATGAATAAAAAAAGAGCTAAAAAAATTGCAACATGGATAATTGTTCCGCTTATGGCGGCAATCTTTGTTCTTGATATTGCAACGGTTGTTATCGGCAATAACTATGCCCGAAAATATTACCCGACCAAAGAAACTTTTGACAGCAAAAACGGTGACGACAGGATTCATTTTCTCAACACTGCAAATTCCGATGCAATTCTGCTTGAAAGCAACGGTATGTTTGCGATGATTGATTCGGGTGAGGGCGATAACAATCCCAGAAGAACAACCGAATATGAAGGCTTTGAAGATGAGGTTATTGCCTATCTTAAAAAAGTTGC
>JAZLCS010000013.1:0-4966 GCA_045614385.1 Acutalibacteraceae bacterium
CCGCCCCCTATAAATTTAGGACGACATCTTGCAGCCACTACTGTTGCTTCACCAATTGTTTTAACGGAAAGTCTTACAGGAACTGCAACTTTTTTCAGATGCATGCCTATGAGTGTTGTGCCGATGTCAAGGCCTGCATCGGCGCTGATTTCTTCAAGAGCAACGGGGTTTTTCATTGAGCGATATGCTGCGGTTGCAAATGAGCCGCCGGCGTGAGGGTGGGGGACAACGCAGACTTTTTCGAGCCTTAATTCGTTTGCTTTTTCCGCTTCAATAATAATAGCTCTGTTAAGATGCTCGCAGCACTGGGCGGCAATATAGATTCCTTTTTCGGCAAAAACGCTGTTGAGTCCATCAAAAATTTGCTGAGCCACTTCAACAGTGCCGCTTGTGCCGATTTTTTCTCCTATAACCTCGCTTGTTGAGCAGCCGATAACAACGATGTCTCCGTTTTTGATTTCGGATTTTTCAATCAATTCTTTTGCGGCGTTTTGCGCCTGATTAAAAATATTCTGCATTTCTATTATCCTTTCATGAAAAGGGAAGATAACACTTTGCTCTTTTTTGCAACTTTTTCAAATGCGGTTGCAAGAGCAACAGCGGCGGCTGTTCCCACAATTCCCTGCATAACATTTCCCAAAATGCTGCCGGCAGCACCTATTCCGTATTTAAGAATAACTGCTTCATAACCGAAATATCCCAAAACCATAACAGCTTCCGCGCAAATGCCTCCGATAAGCTTTGACAGGGCAGAAAGTTTGTTGCCGAACGATTTGTTTAACAACTTATATACAGCAAAAACGACGATTGCCATAAGTGATTTAATAACAAAAGTTGCAGGTGCATACTGAACATATCCGGCAATTATATCAGCAATTGCCGAGCCGAGCCCAGCGGCTATTGCGCCGTAACCCGCGCCGAGAAACAGCCCTGCTGTTAAAACAAAGCAGTCGCCGAGGTTAACATAACCGCCCGTTGCAGGCATAGGAATTTGAACGACATATGTTGCAACGCAGACTATCGCCGTGAAAAGTGCCGTTATTATTATTTTTGCCAGCTTTTCAAATTTCATGACTTTATTCTCTCTTTCAATATATAATAGTAAAGTATAATCCAAAAAAAGAGAGATTTCAAGAGCGTTTTATTGTTATTTTCAACATAAATCACAGCGATTCATCTTGAAAAAATAACATCTCTGTGATATAAATAAAAAAAGGTTAAATATTAATCCGTAATTCAGGATTTTTGTTTCAAAATTCAAGGAGGTATTCCATGAAAATCAAAGCGTACCATAAAGACCTCGGCAGCCTTCATGTCGGTTGTGAAAAGCCCAGAGCATATTTTGTCCCTTATCACAGCGAAGAAGCCGCTTTAAACGGCAACAGAGATAATTCCGATTTTCTGACGAACCTTTGCGGTGAATGGAATTTTAATTTTTATGCTTCGTTTGAGGATATCGGTGAGGATTTCCTGAACGCGGAATTCAAAAATACAATAGCTGTTCCCAAATGCTGGCAGGTTGATCTCGGCAAGGGATATGATGTTCCGCTTTACAGCAATCTTTTCTATCCGTTTCCGCTTGAGCCGCCTTATGTTCCCGATGAAAACCCTGTGGGTCATTATAACAGAAAATTCAGCCTTGCAAAGAAGGATGGCAAGAAATATTTTATCAATTTTGAGGGCGTTTCGTCCTGCTTTTACCTTTATATAAACGGCGGGTTTGCCGCTTACAGCCAGGTCAGCCACTGCACAAGCGAGGTTGATATTACCGATAAGCTTGTTGACGGCGAAAACACAATTGATGTTGTGGTTGTCAAATGGTGCGACGGCAGTTATCTTGAAGACCAGGATCATTTCCGCCTTTCGGGTATTTTCAGAGAGGTTTATATTCTTGAAAGAAGCAGTGATATAAAAGATATTTATATCAAAGCCGCTCTTTCTGATGACCTTTCGACAGGCAGGCTTTCGGCGGATGTAATCGGTGAATATGACTTTGACTATAAGCTCCTTTCGCCAAGTGGGGAAATCGTTGCAACAGGCAGCGGCGACATGGATATTGCCGTTTCGTCTCCCGAACTTTGGAGCAGTGAAAAGCCCTTGCTTTATACTCTTCTCGTTTTCTGCAAGGGTGAGATTATTCCTTTTAAAACAGGCTTCAAACGAATTGATTTCAGAGGCAATGTTGCTTATGTTAATAATCAGCCCATAAAGCTTTACGGTATCAACCGCCACGATTCCAATCCCGAAACGGGCTATTATTGCGACATGGAGCATATGCTCCGCGATATCCGTATTATCAAGCAGGGTAACTGCAACACAATCCGCACCTCCCACTATCCAAACGACCCCAGATTTCTTGAGCTTTGCGACGAATACGGTCTTATGGTTGTTGACGAGGCGGATATCGAAACCCACGGCATGGGTTTTGAATACCGTGATACATGGGATTGGATGCGTTGGTCAAAGCTTTCGATTGATGATGAATGGGAGCCTGCGTATGTTGACAGGGCTCAGCGCCTTTTTGAACGCGATAAAAACCATGCCTGCGTTATTATGTGGTCTCTCGGCAACGAATCCGGCTGCGGCAAGAATCACAGGGCTATGGGTAAATACATAAAGAGCCGTGACCCCAAGGCGATAATTCACTATGAAAATGCACACCTTGAGTTCAAGGCGGTTCCCGTTGGTGAAAACTACAGCGATATTTCCGATGTTGAGAGCCGCATGTATGCTTCTCTCGAATACACCGAAGAATACTCACTCAACAAAAGCGCAAAGAAGCCGTTCTATTTCTGCGAATTTGTATGTTCGCTTACAACAGGCGATATCCATGCGCATTGCGATATGTTCAGAAAGCATCCTGCAATCTGGGGCGGCTGCATCTGGGAGTTTGCCGACCATGCAATAAAGGTAGGCGATAATGCATACCGTTACGGTGGCGATTTCGGAGATTATCCTCACAATTCAACCTGCTGCATTGACGGCATGGTGTTTGCAGACAGAACTCCGCGCCCCGGCTTCTATGATATGAAGAAGGGATATCAGCCGTTCGGTGCGGAATATGAAAACGGCAAGATAACCGTCACAAACTACCGTTATTTTGAACCCCTTTCCGATATGTACATTAATTGGTCGGTTGAGGTTAACGGCGAAAGTGTTATGAACGGCAGAATTGATGAAACGGATATTGCTCCGCAGAGCACAAAGGAATATGTTCTCTTCGATAAAGCTCCGGAAAGCAGCTGCTGCTTCCTGACTCTCACTTTCCATGAAAAAGAAAACAAAAAGTGGGCTGACGCCGGCTTTGAAACAGGCTTTATTCAGTTTGATTTGTCTGCAGAACAGCCTGAAAATCAGTTTTCTGCAGATCTTCCCGCAGTAACCGAGGGCGACAGATTCATTAAAATCAAGAGCGCGGATGTTGAATATACATTCGATAAGCCTTACGGCAGAATTTCATCTGTTGTTTACGGCGGCAAGGAAATGCTTGCACAGCCCGTTCAGGTTGAAATCTGGAAATCCCACGGCTATAATCAGCTCGGCGAAGCAGAAGACAGACGCTCAGCAGCAATGCAGGCGGCGGTTCAGAAGACCTATTCCGCAACCGTCACAGCCGAAGATGACTGCGTGAAAATAGCTTGTCCCGTTTCAATCGGCGGCCCTGCAGTTGTTCCTATCCTTAACGGTGAAATGACTTATAAGTTCTATTCCGACGGCAGAGCGGAAATCGGCTTTGGCGGTGAGTTCAGACAGCTTCTTGCTGATATGAATATGCGTCTGCCCAGATTCGGTTTCAGATTCGCTCTTAAGGGCGGCTACGAAAATATGGAATATTTCGGCAAAGGCCCCGAAGAAACTTATGCTGACCGTCATCTCGGATGCCGTTACGGTAAATTTGAAACAACTGTTACGGAGAATTTTGTTCCTTACATCAGACCGATTGAAAACGGCTCTCATTTCGGAACAAAGTACGGTACAGTCAAGAATGAAAGCGGCGCAGGTATGATTTTTGCTCCCGTAAGCGAAAAGACATTCCAGTTCAACGCATCGCACTTCACACCGCTTATGCTTGAAGAAACAAAGCATAACGACGAGCTTGTGCCTCTTGAGGATACAATCGTTTACACGGACTATAAGTTCGATGTCAGAAGCGGACACGGTATTTATGACGAGCTTGAACCCGAACGCAAATGGGACTTTGAGCCGTTTGAATTTGCCGTTGCAATCAAGCCTTTTGACGGTGAAATCAATCCGTTTGAATTTGTATAAAAATAATCCACGGGAAAGCCGGTCTTTCCCGTGGTTTTTTTATTCTATGTTGATTTTCCATCTTTGCTGTATGATTTCGCAGGGGTTATCATCCGAATCGGTTGCGTAGAAAACGGTGAGCAGCGTTCCGTCGTCAAATTCGACTGTTGAGGGATATCCGAGGTCATCGCTGTCTGCGGCTTCATAAAGCCTCAAATCCTTTTTCCAGCTTTTTCCGCCGTCGGTGCTTACCATCGCCATAATGCCGTAAGGTTTTTTTCTGCGTCCGTAGGTGCAGAGAAGAATTCCCGATCTGAGCATTATAAGATGCGGAGGAGCACCGCCTGTTTCGTCAAGAAGCATTTCGGGTGCGGTCCAGTTTTTTCCTCTGTCATAAGAAAAGCTCTGGAAAACCGTGAACACGGTTTCTTTGTCATTCTCGGCTCTGATGTGGCAAATGAGAGTTCCGTCGGGAAGCTCAATGAGATGAGGCTCGTTGAGAAAGATTTCTTTATTATCAATCGTTATTCCCTACTCGATTGAGTATCATAATGGAAACAATAATCACAAGTGTTACAACAAATATTCCAAGCATTCCCTTTCCCATATAAGGAAGTGTGGATAAAAAAGCTTCGGTATTTATATTAAAGTTCATTTATATATCCTCCCTATTTAATTACATAAAGAAATTGAGTATAAGTCCGCCGGCAATAACAGA
>JAZLCS010000014.1:0-2484 GCA_045614385.1 Acutalibacteraceae bacterium
CGCTTTTTCAAAGCTGCTTGAATTTGTGACTCTGTTCCCCCATTATTTTGTTGGTTCGAATGCAGATTTACCCATCGTTGGCGGCTCAATTCTCAGCCATGAGCATTTTCAGGGCGGCAGATATGAATTTGCAATGGAAAGAGCTCCCATCGAAAAAGAAATCACTTTTAACGGTTTCGACAATGTTAAGGCAGGCATTGTTAAATGGCCGATGTCAACAATAAGGCTTCAGTCTGACAGCAAAGAAAGCATAGTTGAACTTGCAGATAAAATTCTCACCGCATGGCGCGGATATACAGACGAAAGTGCTTTCATTTTTGCAAAAACAAACGAAACTCCGCACAACACAATAACTCCCATTGCAAGACGAAGAGGCTCAAAATATGAGCTCGACCTTGTTCTGAGAAACAACATAACCACAGACGAACATCCCATGGGTGTTTATCATCCCCATGCAGAGCTTCACCACATTAAAAAAGAAAACATCGGTCTTATTGAAGTAATGGGTCTTGCTGTACTTCCCGCAAGACTTAAAACCGAGCTCAATCTGCTTGCACAGGCAATTATCGACGGCAAGGATTTGCGTGCAGACGAAAAAACAGCTGTTCATGCTGACTGGGCTTATGAATTTCTGCCGAATTACGCCGATATAAATCAAGAAAACATTATGGATATTCTCAAAGCCGAAGTCGGAAAAGTATTTGCAACCGTTCTCGAACATGCGGGTGTATTCAAACGCAATGACGAAGGATTTGCCGCGTTTATGAGATTTGCAAAATCGATTTAAAACAGTAACTAATGCCGTAAGGCATATAATAAACAAAGGAGATTTTACAATGAAAAAAATTCTTGCAATTCTTCTTGCCGCATCAATGCTTTTTGCTTTTGCAGCTTGCGGTGAGGACACCACAGCAGACGAAACAACCACAACCACAGCAGCAGATGTTACTGAGGAAGTCACAGATGCCGTTGAACCCGAACAGACAGAGGCAGCTCCCGTTGACACAACAAACGCAGACGCCTCGGCAGAAACAACAGAAGCAGTTTCCGCAGCCGACGAAAGCACAACCGCAGCCGAAACAACCGTTCCCACAATAACCGCCGCTCCCGCAACAACAGAAGAAATAATTTCTGTTTATAATGACGCTGTTAACTCAGCCTATAATTCAAAAGCAGGATTTGAAAAAGAGAGAACTGCAGACAACGAAAAGCTTGAAACATCGGGTGCTCTCGGTGCTTTTAAAGACCTTGTTTATCAGTTCATGGGTATCGGCGCAGAAAACAAATACACAGAAACAGTAACAAAAGGAAAATGGGACAGCGACCTTCCCCACCACTATCTGCGCAAGAGCACTCTTACCGCCGCTGATGTTACCAATGCAACATGCACTGAAAAGAACGGTCAGTACACAGTTGTTCTCAGCGTTAAGGGCGGCAACAGCAAAGGTTCCGAATCCGAAAAATACACACACGCTCCCATCGACAAGTGCGGCATCTGCGTAGGCGATGAAGACAAGGGCTACTATGACCACAAAACAGGCCCCGTTATCTATGATGCACTTGATGATATCTACGGCAGCGCTGTTATTGAAGAAAAATACGATAACGCAAAGGTTACCGCAGTTATTGACGCCGCAACAGGCAATCTTGTCAAGCTCACCGTTGAATATGATATCACCTGCACAATCGATGTCGGTCTTGTCGGCTCGGGTAACGCAAGCGGCACTGCTCACATCATCTACAAAAACTTCAAATATTAATCTGTATAAAATAAGCCGTCGGCAAACGCCGACGGCTTCAATTATTATTTCAGCTTTTCAAGCTCTCTTTTTACTTTTTCTTCTATTTTTTCCATTTTTTTATTGAACTTTTCCTGCGCTTTTTCCTGTTCTTTGTTGAACTTTTTCTCAAGCTTTTCAAGATTCTTTTCAAACTTTCCGAAAGTTTCTTCCTGCGCTTCACGCTCTTTTTCGTCAAGCTCTCTTTCACGCATCCATTCAACTGTTCCCCTGAGGGATTCTTCAAGCGTCATGGGATTATATCCGAGTTCCGTTCTTGCTTTGAAACATGAAAAATTGCAGTTCTCGCAAAGCTTTCTGATGGAATACTCATTAAGTACGGGTGGCAGTTTTAAAGCGTCAAACACCTTTTCAATTTCGGGCAAAAGCTTAACAACCATGCTTTTACGAAGCTTGATTTTAGGCGGTTTTCTATCGCAGACATACGCAAGAGTTCTTATAAACTCATCAAGAGTGTGGGCATATCCGCTGAGAATATAGCATTCACCGTCGCCGCCTTTTTCTGCTGCAGCAACCATTCCTTTGGCAACATCTCTTACATCAACAAAATTATATCCTCCGAAATCGATAGTTACGGGGAAAAGTCCTTTAAGGAAGAGTCTGAGCATGGTTCCGACGCTGGATGTATTGTTGTTATCATAAGGGCCCAGACAGCAGCTGGGATGAACAACACAAATTTTAAGCC
>JAZLCS010000015.1:0-8039 GCA_045614385.1 Acutalibacteraceae bacterium
AATAAATCAAATGAATATAACCGTAACCGGATGCATTGTAACTTACAATAATATGGAAACCATCGACAATGCCGTTGGTTCGCTTCTCAGATGCACCGAGGTTCCGTTTCGCCTTTATGTTGTTGACAACGGTTCAACCGACGGAACGGTGGAACATATAGAAAAAAATTACCCCGAAGTTACTCTGATTCGCAGCGGAGCCAACATCGGCTACGGCAAAGGGCATAACCTGATTCTGGACATGCTTGATTCCGATTATCATGTAATAATCAACCCGGATATTGTCATAAAAGACGATGTTATTTCAAAGCTTGCTCAGTTTCTTGAGGATAACAAAGATATCGGCATGGCTTCGCCCGAAATCCGTTTTCCCGACGGAAGGCTTCAGATTCTCGGCAAGCGCAGACCTTGCCTCAAATATCTTGTTGCAAGCCGCATGAGAGGCAGCGGCGAACCCGGAGAAGTGCTCAGGGAATATGCTATGCTGGACTGCGACCTTAACAATCCCATTGACATTCAGAATGCCACGGGTTGCTTCATGTTCATCAGAACAAAGCTTTTCAAAGCAATCGGCGGCTTCGACAAGCGTTATTTTATGTATTTTGAAGACAGCGACCTGACTCTTGAGGTCAATTCAAGATGCCGCACCGTTTATTATCCGAAAGCAACGGTTTATCATGAATGGGGTCGCGAATCCAAAAAGAACTTCAAACTAAAGCTCGTACAAATCAACTCCATGCTCAATTATTTTGCAAAATGGGGTCTGAAATAGAGAAGGAACGAGAAAATATTATGAAATATCTGAAGAATTTTTATAAGTACAGATTTCTGCTTTACGAAATCGTTCGTAAAAACATAAAGCTGCAATACAGAAACTCTATCCTCGGCGTTTTCTGGACTTTCCTGCAGCCCTTGTTGACAACCCTCGTGCTTGTTGTTGTTTTCGGCGGAGTTTTCGGCGCGGACCGTTCATACACCGTTAACTACCCTATTTATCTGCTTTGCGGTCGCCTTATTTACGAATTTTTCTCGCAATCCACAAAACGCGCGATGAGGTCAATCAATAACAGTGCAAGCGTTATCAAAAAAGTTTATGTTCCCAAATACATCTATCCGATTTCAAATGTGCTCGCAAATTTCATAACGTTTCTGATTTCGCTGTTAGTCCTTGTGTGTTTCATAGTTTTTTACTATTTCTTCACCGACAAACAGCCCGTAATCAACGCGCATGTTTTGCTTGCGTTTGTTCCCATTATCATTCTTCTCATCCTTTGCGTAGGTGTTGGCCTTATTCTGAGCACACTCGCAGTTTTCTTCAAGGATATTGAATATCTCTATGAAGTATTTTGCATGCTTCTCTTTTATCTTACCCCGATTTTCTATCATGTTGACCAGCTTAAACTGCCAAACCGGATTTTCAGATATGCACTGATGGGCAACCCGCTTTATTCCATAACGGAAATGTTCAGAAGCTGTGTGCTTTACGGCGAGATGTTCAACATCAACCATCTGCTTTATTCGCTTGGCTTCAGCCTTGCAACTTTGCTTATCGGACTTTATGTTTTCTATAAAAAGCAGGATAAGTTTATCCTCCATATATGATGAAAGGAATATCTTATGAGTAAACCTGCAATAGTTGTTGATAATATGAGCATGATGTTCAACCTCAACAAAGAAAAGGTTGATAACATAAAAGAATATTTTATAAAGCTCGTTACACGCAAACTTCATTTCACCGAATTCTGGGCTCTTAAGAATATCAGTTTCACGGTTGAAAAAGGTGACAGAGTCGGTGTTCTCGGCTTTAACGGAGCGGGCAAATCCACTCTGCTCAAGGTTATAGCCGGCGTTCTCAAGCCCACGGAAGGCAGCGTCAAAGTTAACGGAGTTATCGCACCGATGCTTGAGCTCGGCGCCGGCTTTGATATGAATTATTCCGGTAAAGAAAATATCTTTCTTTACGGAGCAACCATGGGCTACTCGAGAAAATTCATCGAAGAAAAGTATGATGAAATCGTTGAGTTTTCGGAGCTGAAAGATTTTATTGAAGTGCCTGTCAAGAATTATTCCTCGGGCATGCGTGCAAGGCTCGGTTTTGCGATTGCAACAGCCGTTGAGCCCGAAATACTTATTCTTGATGAGGTTTTGTCTGTCGGCGACGCCAAATTCAGAAAAAAGAGCGAAGCAAAGGTTCGCTCGATGTTTGACAAAGGAACAACAGTTCTCTTTGTTTCTCACAGCACTCAGCAGGTGCTTAACATCTGCGACAAGGCAATTATCCTTGATCACGGCAAGCTCATTGCGCAGGGAAGTGCAAAAGAAATCTGCGCAAAATATGATGAAATGGTCAAGGGCGGAAAATAAGCGGAAAGGAAGATTTATATGGTTTTCGCAGCAGTATTCGCAGGCGGCATCGGCAGCCGCATGGGCAATTCGGACACTCCCAAGCAGTATCTCGAGCTCGGAACAAAGCCCGTTATCATCCATACAATCGAAAAATTCTTTGTTAACAATAAGATTGACGAAATAATCGTTCTTTGCCCCAAGGCATGGGTTGCACACACTCAGGACCTTGTGAAAAAACACATTCCCGATGGCAAAAAAATAACAGTTATCGCAGGCGGCTCTTCAAGAAACGGAACTCTTGAAAAGGCCATTGAATTCATTGAAAACAATTACGAAACCGATGAACAGACCGTTATCGTGACCCATGATGCCGTAAGACCCTTCCTCACTCACAGAATAATTGAGGAAAACGTTGAGGCCGCTGTCAATTACGGTGCTTGCGACACGGTTATCCCCGCAACAGACACAATCGTTGAAAGCCGCGACGGAAAGATGATTTCGTCAATCCCAGACCGCACAATGATGTATCAGGGGCAGACTCCGCAGTCGTTCCGTTTAAAGGAGCTTGAAAGAGTTCTTTCAAGCCTCACTGAAGACGAAAAAGCCATTCTCACCGATGCATGCAAAATCTTCTCGATTAAAAACAAAGAAGTTTTCATGGTTAACGGCGAGGTTTTCAATATTAAAATCACTTATCCCTACGACCTTAAGGTTGCCCACACTCTTTTAGGAACAACCGATTAATTCCGAAAGGTAAGGATTCAGATGATTAATTCAGTTTACAGGCTCACCGCACCCGGCATGATTGAAGTTGCCTGCACAGAGCCCGATATAAAAAACAGCGTTATTCTGCGCCCTGTTTATCTTTCTGTCTGCAAAGCGGATCAGCGCTATTATCTCGGCAACAGAAGCCGTGAGGCTCTTAAAGCAAAGCTTCCCATGGCTCTCATTCACGAATGCGTTGCCAGGGTTGTTTTTGACCCGACAGGTAATTTCAAGCCCGGAGAAATGGTTGTGCCCGTGCCCAACACTCCCACAGAAGAAGACGACGTTATTGCAGAAAACTACCGCATTTCAAGCCGTTTCTGCTCCAGCGGATATGACGGATTTCTCAGAGATTATATTGATATCGCACCTGACAGGCTCGTAAGAGTGCCTGACGGCGTTGATTTGCGAATCGCCTCCTTTGCGGAGCTTATCAGCGTTGCGGTTCATGCAATTACACGCTTTGAAAAATTCTCCCACACAAGGAAAAATTCCATCGGCATCTGGGGCGACGGTAACGTCGGTTTTATAACCGCTCTTGTGCTCAGAGCCCTTTATCCCGACGCAAAGCTCTATATTTTCGGCACAGTTTATGAAAAGCTTGCATATTTTGCTTTTGCAGACGGTGCATACCACGTTGACCATGTTCCCGCCGATTTGAAAATAGACCATGCATTTGAATGCGTAGGCGGCGAAGGCTCGCGTTTTGCAATCGCTCAGATAATCGACATGATTAATCCGGAAGGTTCGGTCGGTCTTATGGGTGTCAGCGAAAGATTTGTTGATATAAACACAAGAATGGTGCTTGAAAGAGGCCTCAACCTTTTCGGCTCAAGCCGCAGCGGCGTTGATGATTTTCAGCGTACAATGGACCTTCTTGAAAGCAATCCGAAAATTTCCGCTTACCTTGAAAATCTTATAGGCGAGGTTGTTGAGGTTAAATCAATTCCCGATATTCACAAAGCTTTTTCCGTTGATATCGGCCGCAACTTCGGCAAAACCGTTATCAAGTGGGAGAAATAAAAATCTTATGAAAATATCGGTTATAATTCCCGCATACAACAGCGAAAGATTCCTTGCCGAAACTCTCGACTGTCTGTTGGGACAAACCCTTAAAGATATACAGATTATAATAGTTAACGATGGCTCGACGGACGGCACTGCAAACATTATTGCCGAATACGCGGCAAAAAACAGTAACATTCTTTCCGTTTTTCAAGAAAATGCAGGCGTTTCCGCCGCAAGAAACAACGGCATAAATCATGCCGCCGGTAAATACACGCTCTTCGTTGACAGCGATGATTTGCTTTCCGAAAACGCACTTGAAGTGATTTATGATTCGCTCGAATCAACCTGCGCGGACATGGCCCTCTGCCGCACGATGCGCTTTGGATACGGCGGAGAAGAATTCAATCACATTGTTGACTCTCTTGCGAAAGAAAGCGCAATAGACTGCTTTGACAAACGTCTGCTCTGGAATTTCTTGATAAGCAACAAGTGTTTTAAAACATCCGTGCTCAAAGAAAGCGGAGTTCGTTTTCCGCCGCTGAAATACAGCGAAGACGGCGCTTTCACCATGCAGTTCGTTTATGCAGCAAGGCCAAAAATAATCGGCGTTTACAATGCAATATTCAAATATCGCCGCCACACTCCCAAAGAAGGGTTTTCTGTCAGCCAAAGCATCAGCAGCGAGCTTGTAAGCCATTTCATGCAATCGCTTGATATAGTTTATAAGGCAGCCGAAGAGGTCACAGGCTCCGAAGAATATCTTCAGGAAATCATTTATAAAAACTATGCGGCACTGATTACCGAGTTTTACAGAATGCTGTGGAAAGCAGATAATAAAACCGTTAACGAAATCGGCGCATACTGCAAAGAACTCAGGGACCGCATGAACAAAGAAACGCTGAAAAGATGCAGCGAAATTCAAAAGGATATCGGAGAACCGATTTTCGACAAAAACGAAATTGCCCGAAAGCCTTTTGTGAGTGTCATTGTCAAAGAATGCTCTCCTGAATTTATTGACTCTCTTTATGCTCAGTCAATGCCTGTTTTTGAGCTGCTGACCACTCAAAGAAATCTTTTGCCCTGCGCAGAAAATTTAACGGTTCTGCCCGAAAAAGGCTTTGCTCGCGCAGCAAAAAAAGCCGCCAAAGGTAAGATTGTCTTAACTCTCGGCGGAAAATATTCTCTCGATGCGCGTTTTTTGAAAGTTGTTTCGCTTCTCAAAAGATCACCTAAATTCGGCTTTCTTCCGGATTTCATCATAAATTTCGGTGCAAAGCTGTTTCTCAAAATCAAGAAATAACCGTTGGTGTTTATTTTGAAAAAACTTTTCTATTCTCTGTATGCCTTGTTTTTTAACATATGTCGCATTTTTTCGGTTAAGCAAAACCGAATTGCTTTTGTAGCACCGCATAACGGCGGCAACTCCGATTCTCTCGGAATTCTGCGCTCCTATGTTGAAAATCAAGATGAATATGACATCGTAACGATTTCAACAAGGGCTCTGAAACTTGACACATCAAGCATCGGTGCCCTTGTTTCATCCTGCCTGAAGGCGGCAGATTTTTTCACTTTGAAGGCAAAGGCTCTTGCCACTTCAAAATATGTTTTTCTTAACGATAATTTCATGCCCATGGCATCGCTTAATTTCAGCCCCGAAGCAGTTGTTACTCAACTTTGGCACGCAGAGGGTGCATTCAAAAAATTCGGTCTTTCCGCTCCGCTGACAGATGAGGTTGCCCGACGCGAAAAAAAATGCTCCGAAAAACTTACATATGTCGTTTGTTCTTCAAAAAACGTTGCTCCGATTTATGCCGAAGCCTTCGGAGTAGATGAGAGCAAAGTTCTTCCCCTCGGTGCTCCGCGCATTGATGCCCTTCTTGCCGAAAAAGACATTGACGGTCTGCGCAAAGAATTTGACAAACTGCATCCCGAGTGCAGGAACAAAAAACTGATTCTTTATGCTCCCACCTTCCGCGACGCATCGCAAGCCAACCAAAAGCTTCTTGATAACCTTAACATGGACTTGTTCAGCCGTGAGCTGGGCAACGAATACTGCCTGCTTGTTAAGCTTCATCCTCAGATAAATGCGGGAGTTTCCATCAGCGGCACGGTTAACGTTACCGAAGGGCATGACATCGGCGATTTAACGCTGATTTGTGACATGCTGATAACCGACTATTCCTCTGCCTGCATGGATTTTGCGCTGCTTTCAAAGCCCTGCGTTTTCTTTGCATTTGACCTTGAAGAATATAAAAAAGAACGTTCCTTTTATTTTGATTATGAAAGCTATGTTCCCGGAGCTGTAGCGCGCAATTTCAGCGAAGTTGTTGATGCAATAAAAAATCCCCGAAACGATGAAGAAAAGCTTCGCCGCTTCAGAGATTTCAATTTTGTTTATATTGATTGCAATAATACGGAGAGGATTTTTGGCTTTATTATTTCAGCCAACTCTTGATAAGCTCAACCGCTCTTTCGGTTGATTTTCCGTCACATGCACTCATCTGCTCGTTTCTGAATTTTTCAATTTGTGAAACGGGCGGATTTTCTTTTGCGTTTCGGATTGCATCAAGCAGTTTGTTGCCCTCTGTTACCATTTCACCCGGTAAATCACCGGGAAAATCAAGATAAAATCCTCGTTCATATTCTTTATGGTCGGGGCAATAGAAAACCATAGGCACATCAAGAAGGCACGCATCATAAATGACCGACGAATAATCTGTTATCATAACATCGCATGCCGCAGTCAACGCAAGAGTTGATTCGGTTGAAAGGTCAATTATATTTTTAAATTCATTCTTGCACAAGCTGTAATTCATCAGCGGATGGCGGCGGATAATCAGAAGCTCGTTTTCAGTCATATTCCTGCTGAGTTCAGCCCAGTTGATTGCCGCATCAAATTCAATCCGCTCGCCGTTGGTTTCGCGGAATGTGGGACAATAAAGATAAATTTTCTTATTTTCAAACTCGGGATACTTTTTCAGAATATCCGCGCGCATTTTCGGAGCATCGCTAAGCAGCTTGTCCGTTCTCGGCAAGCCGATAGGCAGGCAGATATCCTCGCTGATTCCGAAAGCACCCGCAAAACTTTTTCTGCATTTCTCGGCTGTTACGGCAACGGCTGAATATTGCGAATGCGTTGCCATTTCCTCTTGCTTTGAAATCTGAGACGGTGCATCAAGCCCGAATTTCTTGAAAGCTCCGCAGGCATGCCAAATCTGAAACAGCTTTTGCCCGTCGCGAAGCTTCACCGCACGCATATAGCGCAAATAGTCGTCGGTAACAATAACCCTGCTTGTGAGCAGATAAAAATAAACAAGAGGTTTAATTTTTATCGGGTGGGGCAACATATGTGCGAAGACGATTTTTTCGGCATCAAGCGCATCATAAACCGCTTTTGCGTTGTCAAGCAGCTTGCCGTCGGCACGGATTGTGTAAAACAAAACCCTGTTTTTAATCGGAAGCAGGCAGAATAAGGTGCACCAAAAGTGGTTGAGAAAATCCAGTATTTTCCGTCTTGTGCGAACACTGATTATCTTTTTCAGCAGATTTTTCATTAAAATCCTCCGCTAATTTATTCTTCCTTTATTTTAATATAAATGTATGGATTTTACAATAGAAAACAAAAGAAATAAATTTTAAAAAAAATCCATTTTTTTCTGAAAAATGTGTTGACTTTTTCAGTTGATTGTGTATAATATATATCCGTAGCCCATATGCGAGTTACATTGGGGAATAGTGTAACGGTAGCACGACAGACTCTGACTCTGTTTGTTGGGGTTCAAATCCCTATTCCCCAGCCAGTAAAGCACCAAGTCAATCGACTTGGTGTTTTTTATTTTTTAACCCCCTGTCTGAAGACAGAGGGTTATGTTATCAATATTTAAAATCCGTATATTTTACCATTGTTTCAAGGTCGGCGG
>JAZLCS010000016.1:0-27198 GCA_045614385.1 Acutalibacteraceae bacterium
ATGGGTCGGGAAGAAGGAGCATACATTCACGGCATAAACATGGAAGGCCCTTTCATTGCACCTGAGAAAAAGGGCGCACAAGCCGAGGAACACATCATCAACCCAGACTTTGAAGTTTTCAGCGAGCTGAATTGCATCTGCCCCGTGAAACTTGCAGATATCGCTCCCGAAAGACCGAACGCCCATGAATTTATAAATCAAGCAAAAAACATGTGTACCGTTTCAGCTGCGCACACAACCGCTGACTACGCACAAGGTAAGGCAGCAATCGACTGCGGAATTTCGCACGCTACACATCTTTATAACGCCATGAACGGCCTCACATCCAGAGAGGCGGGTATGGTGGGAGCCGTTCTCGACAGCGACGGCGTTACTGCGGAACTGATTTGCGACGGCATTCATATTTCACCGCCGACACTAAGAATTACTTTCCGCGCGCTTGGCGAAAACAGAACGGTTGTTATCAGCGATGCTATGATGGCGGCGGGGCTGGAAAGCGGTGAATACACACTTGGCGGTCAGCGCGTAATCAAAACCGATGCCGCAAGACTGATTGACGGCACACTTGCAGGAAGCGCAACAAACCTTTATGAAGAATTCAAAAACCTGCTGACTTTCGGAATTCCGCTTAAACAAGCGATAAAATCTGTGACAATCAACCCTGCGCGGGTAATCGGAGCTGATAAAATCACCGGCAGCATTGAGCCGGGGAAGAACGCCGATCTGGTTGTTTTGGCAGAGGATTTTTCCGAAATTAAGGCGGTCTTTGTTAAAGGAAAACGTATTATATAATTAATATGAAAGTATTCCTGCAAACTGATAAATGTTATATTTAATAATACATTAATATATGCATGTATATATGCAGTAAGGGCAAAGAGCTTTACAACCCAGTGTTGTAAAGCTCTTTTACTTTCGTGTGTGGATAACTCAGTGGAAAATGTGAATAACTCCGCTTTTAATTCCTAAATCAGCATTAAAAAGGTAAAGTTGTTCACTTTACATGCCACTTTAATTGTAATTCAGAATAATTTTATGCAGTATATACTGCATATTAAAGCGAATAACTTTTGCAGGATTATAAAAAAATCCTTCATAATTCAGTTAAAAAAAGCGGCTTGGAAAAATCCAAGCCGCTTTTAATTACGTTATGAAATTTGTGCTATTATTCTTCGATGAGTGAGCTGTCACCATCATCGGTTGTAAAGCCGGAGGTATGTTCGCTCTGGTCAATCTTGAATATTGTACCATCATCAAGCTTTTTGAAGGTTGCATGCTTGTTGATTGTATCAATGTCAAGCTGGTCAACACTACCGTCGCGGTTAGCATCAGCAGCTTCATATTTTGCTTCGTCATCACTAAGAGTGCCGAGTGCCTTATAAAGCTCAAGTGCAGTTGCGTCAGTACCGTCGATACGGGTATCACCGTTGATATCACCGTAAAGAACTGCATAATATCTGAATCTTTCAAGGTTACCAACCTTACCGAGATAGTAAGCACCTGTACCTGTTCCGAAACCGGAGCCGATAATCTTAACGCTGTTACCGGTTTCATCATCTTCCATCATACCGGCAAGAGTGATGATATCCATAGATGCACCCTTACCTTCTTTAAGACCGAAGACCTGACCGAGAATAATGTTGTTGTTGCTTGAAATCTTAACAGTACCAACTGCGTTTTCACCAAGACCGGTGTTAACAACAATGCTGGGAGCAACATTATACTTAAGACCTCTGATTGCCTGGTTAAGGTAAGCAGCCATCTGGTCAACATCATCCTGTGCTTCGCAGTCAATTTCCTCATTGTTTCTCAAGGTTGTTGCGTCGCCAAGAGTTGCTTCGAGAATATCAAGACCTGAAGCGTAGCCAAGAACGGGATCGTTCTTATTGGGGTCGTCAAGAATTGACTGTGCGGTTGCGATGAAGGTATCAAGCTGAGTCCAATCAGCTCCGCCTGTATACTTAATAAGTGCCTGATATGCTTTGAGAAGACCAACATATGCTTCTGTAATAAGCGACTGAGTAAGCTCATTTTCAGAAAGAATATTCTCTGCGCAAGCATCTATAAGCGACTGTGCGTAGTCATATGCTTCTCTGAATGCTTCGTAGGATGTTGTTGTGTAAACCTTTTCGGTTATGGGAGCACCTGTCACCTCGTCAGCGCCGATCTTAACAAGGTTACGGCGTCTTGTTGTAGGATCCTTATAAGCGGTTTTTGCTAAACCGATGATCCATTCAAGCATTGTTGTATCAGTTGCCTTGTTTCTGTTAACCTCTGCCTGTTCAAAACGGAAGCTGATATAGTCATAACTGTTATAGATGGATCTGTCGTTTGCATAGATGGCTTCAATATATTCAACATAGCTCTTATAAACCTGAAGCTTGAACTCGTCAGCATAGGTATAAGAATCAGTTTGAGTCATTGTGTCATCTTTATAGCCTGCATAAACGCTGTCTGTGATGGGAGTTGTGGTCAGACCGCTTG
Organism: Acutalibacteraceae bacterium; assembly: GCA_045614385.1. Taxonomy (GTDB): domain Bacteria; phylum Bacillota; class Clostridia; order Oscillospirales; family Acutalibacteraceae; genus CAG-177. The sequence continues at coordinate 2,485 of JAZLCS010000016.1, forward strand.
TTCCGAATGTGAGGCTGTCGGTATAATCAAACGCTTTTCTTACGATGATATATTCGCCGGTTTCTTCATCAGTCTTAAGAGTCATGCCGTTGTTTGCGCAGAAGGTTTCAACAGTTGAAATTCTGCCGTCTGCAACAATTGTATTCCACTGAGCAGAGCCTGCGTTATAGGAACCGTCGGCATGCGGTGTAATATCAAATGCGAGAGTTTCGAGTGCAAGTCTGACAACGTCTTCTGCTTCAAATGTGGACAGAACAACTTCATTCTCGTTACCGTATTCAATAGCCATAGCAAGCTGTTCATAGTTAGCTTCCTTGAAGCTTTCCATGGTAACAGTTATGCTTTCTGCGGTCTTTGAATCTTTGTAAGTATACGCCTGACTTGAAGTGGTCCAGAAAGGATACATTGATGTGGGCAAGGTGGGATCGCCGTCAACGGGATAGCCGGGATCTGTTACTTCGCCTGTTGTTTCATCGGTTGTTGCTGCAAAATAGTCACTGTCAGTCTCAGAAAGAACACTTCGTCCGTCATCGTTTTTATCGTAAAGGTCTTTAGCCCAAAGTCTTTCACGGATTGAATACATGAACCAATCGCCGTATGCTGCGGGAAGATCGTTTTCTGCAAAGCTCTTAAAGGTTGAGATATATGTTGAAGCTTCTTTAAGAGAATCCTTGGCGTTTCTGTAAAGATATCCGGATGTGCCCCAGTCTTCATAGTTAAAGAACTGCATCTGGTTGTTTTCATAGTACGCATTGGGATTTGATGACGAGGTTGCGGTCAAGTTTGCGAACTTGAATTGGTTATAAGTTGAATAATTTTCGGTATATAAGTTATCAATGGTTTCTGTTGCTGTGGTCTTGGCAGCAGTTTCAAGATAAGTCCAAGGTCTGTATGCCTGATACTCATAAACATCTTCTTCTTCGCCGGTTTCGGGATTTACGGCTACTCCCGTCTTCTTAGCGTAGATATAGCATTTTGAGAATGTGGCAACAAGTTCATCAGCCTCAGCCTTTGTTGCATAAGGACCATAAACAGTGCCTGTGGTAAGTTTGATTTCATATGCCGTTGCATCAACAGTTCTCTGAACGGTTGCTGTTCCGTCTGTTGCTGCATATGCATCATCTTCATTATCAAAGGAAGCAACATAATCGGCATTAAGGTTAACCTGGAAAGAATCTACATATTCTTCAAGATCTTCAATTGTGAGCTTTGAGGTGAGAACATCTTTGTTATAGGGTCTCTCATAGTTTGAAGAAACAAGGAGAGGAAGGAATGTTCCCAAAAGCGGAGTTTTGAAAGCCTGAAGGAATGTAAGAAGTGAATTGAGAAGGTAAGCAAGAGATGAGCTTTGGCTTACACTGCCGTTTACCCTCAGGGAAAGAAGCTGGTCAAGAGATGTCATTGTTGTGACATTATCATTCTTAACAACGCCGGTTCTGTTTGCGGGAATAAGAAGACCGCAGTCGCCGAATACAGCCGCAAGAATTCTGTCAAGAACTCTGATAACAAGCGGAATGAGAGGATATTTGTTAAGCTCTGCATTCGGGTCTGTGTTAACAGAAAGAAGACCAAGAATGGACTGAATGTCAAACTCAACAAGGTTTCCGAGAAGCCATTCGTTGATGAACTGATTGGAGCCGTTAAGATCGGGAAGCCATGATGTGGGAAGAAGACCGAACAGGGTTGCGTCAATCAAATCATAAACAGCTTCCCAGTTGGGATTTGCCTTGTATACTCTGTTTCTGAAATCTTCAAAGTTGTTAGCAACTTCCTTGACGAAGCTTGAAACATCCGATGCCCAAATAGCAGAAAGATATGAACCGGATTTATAAGGATGCGCAACGTCTTTGTTGCCTGCGTCTTTGATGTAGGCGTCCATATAACCGTCGGAGTCAGCATCATTACCTGCAAGAAGAGGAACATACTGAGTGAAGCCCCAAAGAAGGAATTCCGAAAGGAACTGCTCAAGAGTTGTGTCTGTTGAGAAAGGTTTGTGATTGTTAAGCTGGAAAAGAGTGTTGAAATATGCTGCAAGATATGAGCAACCGATATTAATAGCACCTGTGGGAACATTTACAACGTGGTATATCGCATTGCCGTTTGCATCCACAGCCTGATTGCCGTTGATGTCTTTGATGGGAATTGACTTGGGAGTTGAATAAGGAATATATTCATCGGATATATCATCGCTGGGTGCAATACCGGGATTGTTAACCTCATATTCATGCCATGCATCAAGACGAGCGTAGTAGTTGTTCTGCGGTGTTGCGGGCGCTGCAAGAGCTGCAAGACCATAAGCAAGAACAGAGGGAATATCTGTTGTCCACTCAGGGAAGTAACAACCGTCAATCATATCATTAAGAGCCATCTTGATAACAGTAGCATAAACCTGATTTGTGGCAACAACATAGTTAACTCTTATGAAATCGGGATTGATATAATCATCAGCGGTTTTGTCAGAAATGTTAACGGGCATCTGAGTGTAAAGATAGTTGTATGCGGTGGGTTTTTCAACGCCGTCAACGATTGAAATTTCTGTGGGATAAAGGAATGCGCCGTCTTCATATGTGATATATGTCTGGCCGAGAGATGCTTCATCGTTTTCGTCGATAAGCTGGAAGTTCTCGTCATAGCCCCAAACAGCGTTCAGTTCGTCGGCAGTATAGCCGAGATGAGCTGAGCTCTCAAAGAGACCGAGTGAGGGAAGCATGTTAACAAGAAGTCTGATAAGGTCATTAAGAAGTGACATGAAGTTATCCTGAATCTTGATTCCGAGATAGTCGATCTTAATGAATGTGTCAAGACCGCCTTCGTTGAAGAGCCAGTCAATCATTGCGTCAATCTTAAGCTTGGGATATGTATTTTCTTCGTCAGTGTATTCGGGCTCGGGAGCACCGTTCTGAACAAGAAGAGATTCAACAAGGCCGATAATCAAGCTGAACATCTGGTCACCCATGATGGAGGGATCGCCGTAGGGTAACTGCTCTGTGATTTCAACACCGACAAGGTCGCAGAGAAGCTCACTGAGCATGGGGCCGAGCATGCCGCTCATGAGGGCATTGATAAGGTTTGCAACGAACTGATATGTGTTCATTGTGTAGCCGCTTTCGGCAACGCCGTCACCGTTACGGTCTGCTGAGAAGGTTTCGCCTGTGCTGAGAACGCCTGCAGCGCCGGGCTTGTCAGCAATTGCGGGCATGAGAGGCTCAAAGTCTTCGCCAAGGAGCGAAAGACCGCCGTCGGAGCCGCTGGTGCCGGTGCCTTCGATAAGAGCCCAGTTGACAAGCTGCTGAACGCCGTCATCGATGGTTTTGCCATCAGGGATTGATGTTGCAGTTTCATCGATAAGCATCTGGTAAAGCATATTTTTAAGACCGATATCGGCATTTGCAAGAGCGTTGTCGGTTTCAGTGCCGTCACAAGTAACAGTACCGATTGAAGCACCGGGAAGGAAATCGACAATAAGGTCACCCAAAAAGCCGGAGAGAAGTGAACCAAGGCCGACATAACCGGAAATAAGACCTACAAGAAGAGTTCTCTTTTCATAGAGGAAGGTAACAAGCATTTCAAGAACTTCATTATCCTTGAAAGAGCCTCTGAGAACATTTTTATTAAGAGAACCGACATTGTTAAGCGCGCCGGTGCCGAGTTTATCGCCGTTGGTAAGGTCGCCCAGCAAGCTCAATGCATCCGCGAGGCCGGCAACCCAGTTCTCGTCAATACACTCCATAAAACCATAGAGAGTTTTGATGAGGTCGTTAACACTTCTGAGGTTAACGGCATCGATATAGTCACCGAGCTTAAGTGAAATACCAAGGGTTCCGAAGAAACCGCCGTCACCGGAAATGAGGCCGTCACCTGCGCCAACCATATCGTCGAGCTCACCCAAGGTGATATAGATGTTGGCGTCCAGAAGGAGTTCGTCAAGCATGTCAAGAAGCCATGACGCACCTTGTTCATAGGAGAAATAGTATTTGCCGTCTGAACCAACACCGGGCTGATGATAGTCGCCGGATGCTGCATACGCGGGAATGTAAGCAGCGGAGAGAATCATCACTACAGACAGCAAGGCTGCTAAGAGTCTTTTTGCCTTTTTCATTGATTTGCACCTCCATAAAATATAGAACGCTTTCGCGCCGAAGCCCTTGCAAGGAGCTTCTGTGGAAGACATTTTAAAATGCCTTAATTTACAATAGTTACTTTATAAGGGAGTTGTTGCACCCTCTGTGCAACTTTATTAACTTTTAGTAAACATTTTATGAACAAATTGTGAATATAACGTTTTTTTGTTCATTGTTGCTAAATAATGTGTTTTCTTTTTAGATATATTTCACAAACAAAATCAAATTGTTTTTCTTTGTCAACAGCATTTCAAAAAAATTATTTCTGACATTCCGACGCTTTTATGTTCACTTTTTAAACAAAAAAAGGATACATTTTGAGTTGAAAATGTATCCTTTTAAGCTGTTTAATTATTGTTAATTAACACAAACAAATCGTCTATAAGGGGCACCTCGGCAGCCCGCAAACGCGACGGATGTTCATGGCCGCTTGTCAGAAGAACACAATCCGCCGAAAGCTCCGAAGCCATTTCGGCATCGTGAATCAAATCGCCGACAACGAGCACTTTTCCCTTTTGCGCTCCGTTTTTTTCAAGATAATTGCGTGCCCTTTCTATTTTTGAACCTGCAAAATAATCTCCTGCGCCGAGAACGGCATCAAAATAATCCTTTACGCCGTATTTTTCAACATTGCAAACAAGCTGTTCGTTATTTGAAGAAGATACTATAATCTGCTTTGCTCCCTGATTTTTAAAATATTCCAACGCCTCTGTTGCGCCGTCGGTCAGCCCGCAATCCTTCAAATGATATAAATATCCGTCGTTATATTGCTTTATTATAACCGAATAATCCTCTTTTTCCATATCAAATGTTTTTTCGTAAAATCCCTTAATGGGCGTACAGATGCATTGTTTGTAGAAATCAACATCAATCGGCGGTTTACCTCTCTCGGCAAGCATATCGTTAACGCTTGCAAGAGATGCGCCGATGTCGTTAAGCAGAGTTCCGTTCCAATCCCAGACAATGTGTGTGTATTTCAACAGATTTGCTCCTTTGATTGATATTTAATGTTTTTTATGATATTATAAATAATAAAGACGGCGGGAGCAAGCCCCTGCCCTGCACTGAACTAAAGGTGAAAAAATATGACTACATTCAGCAGAATATATGAAGCGGTCAAAAAGATTCCCTGCGGAAAGGTATGCACCTACGGCTGCATAGCTGCAATGGCAGGCAATCCGCGCTGGGCAAGAGTTGTCGGCTACGCCTTGCATGTTAACCCCGAACCCGGCAAAATCCCCTGCCACCGCGTTGTTACAAGAAACGGAGAGGTTTCAAAAGCCTTTGCTTTCGGCGGAGAAAACATGCAGCGGATTCTGCTCACAGAAGAAGGCGTTGAATTCCTTGAAGACGGCAGAGTTGACCTCAAAAAGCATTTATGGCTCGGAGATTAGGGGAATTATCTCACCGTCATTTGAAATTTCAACCCCCTGCGGTTCATAGCTTTCAATTCTGTCAAAGAGCGCTCTGCGCTCTTTTCTTTTTGTTACAAGCTTTGACTCACAGTTATCCTGCAAAAGAGGAGTAAATTCAACCTTCAAATTCAAATCTTCGTCAATTTCAAGGGTTACAACCCCCGAATCAAGGGTTTTATCATTGAACCAGAAGTTGCCGAGGCTGTAAATAACCGGCACTCCGTTATAGAATTCCATGCCCTGAAGGCAATGAGGATGCGCACCGATAACCGCATCGGCACCTGCATCAATATATTCCCTGCTCATTGTTTTCTGAGCTTCGTCAAGTTCTTTGGAATATTCCGTTCCCCAGTGAACATAGGCAATAAGAAAATCGCATCGCTGTTCGGCAATTTTTATCGCTTCAATAAAATCCTCGCTGTCATAAGTGCCCATAATTCCGGGCGAAGCAAAGGTTGCAACAGGCGTCATATAGTATTTTTCCGCTCTGCTGGCGGCAACGATGCCTATTTTTATGCCGTTAACTATAAAATAATGACCGTTAACAGCCTCAACCAGATTCATTCCCGCACCGACATAAGGCATGCCTGCGTTTTTCAGATTCTGCATTGTGTCTTCAAACGCTGTTTCGCCGTAATCATAAACATGATTGTTGGCGAGAGAAACAACATCAACACCAAGCTCTTTGAGAAACTCAATGCTGTCGGGATGAGAGCGGAAGGTCCACACCTTATCGGCTATAGGCTCACCGTTTTCGCTGATTGCCGTTTCACAGTTAAGCAAAAATACATCGCTTGATTTAAGCTGCCTGACCAACGATTTATCAAAGCATTTCATAACTCCGCCGTTTTCCGCGGCGTAAAGCATAACAGGACGTTCGGGCGCAAAAGTTATATCACCCGCAACGGAAACACGCACGGTTGATTTACCGTTGTAACCGTAATTCGTGATGTTTTGAGCATTATGAACGCCTTTAATCATATCGGAAATGACGTAATAAGAATAACCCGTCACCTCAAGCCATGTTTTTTGAGTGTATTCACCGGAATCCGCAGCGGAAACAAGCTGCCTGATTTCTTTTTTTTCAAAGTTTTTCTTCAAAAAATCGGCAGTTACATCCAAACCGGAAGCTTGAGAAATCACCGATGCAGCCCCTTCATAATCATAGGTGCTGACAACGGTAATCTTATCCGAATTGCTGCAGGAGCTCAGGAAACATAATATTAATGTTATTATAAAAATATAATATAATATTCTTTTCATTACTTTATCCGTTCAACATGTTTTGCAACTCGATTATTTCCATAAGCTCAAGACTTACCGCTTTCATGTAATCAAGCATTTTTTCATCGCGGGCAAGATATCGGGCAGTTTTGCGCACTTCTTTGATAAAAGAAGGGTCAAGAACCTTGTTTTGGCGCGCAAGGGGGCACATACCGGCTCTCGGGTCATAAATAACCTCTATTTTCAGCTTTCCGTTTTCTTCAGTTACCAGCGGAAACAGCGGAAAAATTCTGCAAGCAAGCGGCCTTTCTTTTCTGTTGCACTCACCCGAGCAGATAACCATGGGATAACCGTAATTGCCTTCGGTTTCACAAACCTCAAAACCGTCTTTTTCTGCAAAGAGCTCTTCTTCATAAGGGTAAAGCCACATGCCTTTACAGTCGCCGCGGCAACAGAGGCCGTCACACAGCCTGCCGCAGTTATAAAATCCGAGCGGCGTTTTGTGATAAAGGCGGTCATATGCACCTTTAATGAGTTCATTCATATTGTCAGCATCCTTTCGGCAAATGCCTGCAACGAAAAATCGCAAAGTGTTTTGGGATGGTTAAGATATTCCCGCAAAACCGACTTTGCGTTTTCTCTTTTTTCATCGGAATTATCGGTCAAAAGAGAAAGGGACAATTTGATAACATCAAGCGCAATAAACTGCTTTTCAGCCCATGGGCGAAGCTCTGAAATCAATGCACTGTCAAGGGTTTTGAGCGCTTCGCAACATTTTTCAAGCTTTTCGGTATATTCCGCCATAACGGAAATTGCGCCCTGCATATCGCCCGCAAAAAGCATCTGCTGAGAATCATTAAGAGCAGCATTCAGCATAGGCGAATTTTCAACTTTCAGACAAGAAGTCAGAAGATTATCAAAGAAGGGCATCAAAAGCTCTTTTGTTTCTTTTCCCAGAGCAATTTCACAAGCTCTGTTCCATGACTCATAGCCGTCATATGCAAACGGATTCCAAAGATAATCACAAACGGTAAGTAAAGGTATAATACTTGACACTGCGTATTCCATGGTGTTGGAAATAACACCTTCAGAATATCTGAATAAATCCTTTTCTCTGCCGTTGATATAGCCGATATGCATCTCGTTATACATCTCCGCATCATTCACGGGAAAATTATCCCAATAAAGCGGCTTATGGTTAGTTGCATTTTCAAATATGATTGCTTCCTTGACTGTCAGCTCTTGGGAACAGATATTTTTACCTGTCCAAAAAACACTGACATCCGATGGGATTCCCCTGCCGAGCTTTGAAATATAATATTCTTCGCCCGTTCCGTGATAGACAAGCGGACAAACGGTAAGAGCACAGTCTTGGCTCAGATTCTTAAGGAAAATATAAAATTTATTAACAAGATACACATGTGCATTTACCGCTTCGCCGCCAAAAGCGATTTTATCCTCGTCAAAATAGAGATTTTCGGGGATATCATCAACAAGCAGCCCAAAGTTTTTTATGCCGACCTTGTAAAGCTGTTCAGCTTTACGAGCAAGCTTGCCAAAATCCGCTTCGGATGAATATTTCATGCTGAGTCCCGGAGCAATGCAGAAGTGGAAATCAACAAAATTTTCTCGGCAAAGCTCCGAAATTTCGGAAAGCTGTGAAAGCTCCTTTTCGGGATATAACTCATCCCATTTATCTCTGTGATAAGGGTCATCCTTCGGGGCATAATAGTATGTGTTCATGCCGTAAAACGACATTTTTTCAATCATTGTTTTTCGGGCATTATGACTCCACGGATTGCCGTAAAATCCTTCTATATAGCCTCTTTTGGCGAATAACGGATAATCCTCTGCGGTGCCGATGGGAAATTTGTTTTCCCTGCTCATTGCAACGACCCTGTTAAGAGCTCTGAAAAGGGATTTTTTGCCCGATACGGTTATGCTCAGTTTCATTGCGCCGTTGCATTTTTCGCCCTTGAAGAGAAATTTTTCGTCAGTGAGTCGATATGCCTCATCAATATATTCGGTTTGTTTTGTATTCTCTTTTATGATATCAACGTAAAGCATTTCGCCTTTACCGGAAAAGGTCATTTTGGGATTAAGGGTTTTCTCTGCAAACTTGCTTTCATATCCGCTGATAACAATTTCTGAGGGTAAAAATTCAATCCATTCGAAAATATTTGCTTTTTGAAAAGCAGGATAAATCATAATGATTTTATTTCCTTTCTGTATTTTGCGATGTAGGCGTTGTTTATTTCGTCCCCGCCGTCAACATTGCTGCTTGAAAAAACCTCGGGAGTATAACCATCGGCTATCATAAGCTCAACCGCTCTTGCTTCAATTGCATTGAGTATCGCTGCACCTGCAGCGGTGGAAGTTGGCGCAACATTTCTGTTGATTTCTTTAATTTCAATTGATGCATCGCCGTAGCAGCCGCAGTTATCAATCACAACATCTCCGAGCTCATAAAGCTTTTTGCCGCTTGAATGTCTTGACGCACCGCACATTGTGTGCTCCATATTGGTTATAACAACGGTTTTTACTCCCCTTTCTCTTGCAACGATACCCATATCAATTGCAACGCCGTTTCTGCCGGAATTGGAGAAAAGGAAAAGAATATCATTATTTTTTATTGAATGATGGGTAAAAAGCATCTCGCCGTAGCCCTCAAGGCGCTCTATTTCGGTGCTTTTTGCCGCACCCTCATGAAGCATCAAAGAAGTTTCAAGAATGGGATTAACATTCACCAGGCCGCCTGCCCTATAGAATATTTCTTCGGCAAGCATATGGGAATGGCCAGTGCCGAAGGTATGTATTCTTCCGCCGTTTTCAAGGGTATCGGCAACCGCCCTTGCAGCACTCTCGATGTTTTCAAGCTGCTCCGTCATAATACGAGCTAAAATTTTCTGCAAGTTTTCAAAATATTCAATGGCCTTTGACATAATACCCTCCGAAACATTTTTTCTTTCATTTTATACGTTATTTGTATAAATATCAAGTTTTTTTGAAAATTACTTTATTTTTATTATTTGGTATGATATAATTTCTGCATTAAAGGAAGGTGTTCCATTATGAAAAGACAAAGCGGAATTCTGATGCATATTTCATCGCTCTACGGTGATTATTCTATAGGAAGTTTTGGAAAAAACGCATTTGAATTCATAGATTTTCTTGTTGAAAACGGTTTTTCCGTGTGGCAGGTTCTTCCCTTCACTGTTACCGACGAATATAATTCGCCTTATAAGTCATTTTCCGCATTCGGCGGAAATCCGTATTTCATAGACCCCGAAAAACTTTTTGAAGACGGACTTGTTTCGGCTGAGGATTTAAAAAGTTGCCGCCAGCAAACACCGTATTCATGCGAATTTGAAAGGCTCGGCAAAGAGCGTATGGTGCTTCTAAAAAAAGCTTACGGCAACCTGAAAGATAAAAGCAAGGTTGAAGATTTCATCAAAACTCATCCGAGACTTGAAGCCTTCTGCCGATTCATGACTCTCAGAGAACAGAACGGTCTCAGGCCATGGCAAGAATGGGAGAATGAGGAAATAACCGATTTTGAAACGCTCGGAACATGGCAATTCACTCAATACGAATTTTTTGCCCAGTGGACAAAGGTAAAGGAATACGCCAACTCAAAAGGAGTCAGCATTGTCGGTGATATTCCGATTTATGTTTCGGATGACAGCTGCGATGTTTGGGAAAATAAATGCTTGTTTGATATCGATGAAAAGGGTTATCCGTCAATGGTTGCAGGAGTTCCGCCCGATTATTTTGCAGAAGACGGCCAGCTCTGGGGTAACCCGCTTTATAACTGGGATGAAATGAAAAAAGACGGTTTTGCATGGTGGAAAGAGCGCATTGACCACGCCCTCAGCATGTTCGACGGCGTCAGAATTGACCATTTCAGGGCTGTTGAGTCCTATTGGGCGGTTGATGCCGAGGAAGAAACCGCCAAAAACGGCAAATGGCTGAAAGGCCCCGGCATGGACTTTGTCAATGCCATCAAGGCGGGGCATGAGGACAAGCTCATTATTGCTGAGGATTTGGGCGACATAACCGATGAGGTTCGTGCGCTTGTTGAAGAAAGCGGATTCCCCGGAATGCGTGTTTTCCAATTCGGCTTCCTCGATGACGGCAACAGCATTCATATGCCGCATAACTATATAAAAAATTCGGTTGCCTATTCGGGCACACACGATAATAACACACTTTTCGGCTTCCTTTGGGAAAGCGACGATGCAACCCGTAAAAGAGCCCTTGATTACTGCGGATTTGAAGGCGGCGATTGGGGCGGAGCAAGTCCTCTTTTCCTCAGAGCGATTTTTGCAAGCGTCAGCAACCTTGCGATAATTCCGATTCAGGATTTTCTGATGTACGGCTCAGACACAAGAATCAATACTCCGGGCGTTGCAAAGGGTAACTGGAGCTACAGAGTGACAAAAGAACAGCTCATGGGTGCAAACAAAGAACTTTTCAAATCATTAAACAGAATTTACAGAAGGTAATTTAACGTGGAAAATAAAAGTTTTTTTGAAATCAGCGAAAAAATCAGGCTTGCAAGCGCGGCAGCTCTTGAAAAAGCCAGGAAAAAATTTGACGAGATAGAAGAAATCACCGAATATAACCAACAAAAGGTGCTTGCGGCTTTTATTAACAACAGAGTCAGCGAAGCGGATTTTGCAGGCTCAACAGGCTACGGCTACGGCGACGCAGGCAGAGACAAACTTGACAGAATCTATGCCGGAATTTTCGGGGCGGAGGATGCCATAGTGCGCCACACCTTCACCTGCGGCACACACACTCTTGCCGTTGCACTTTTCGGAGTTCTCAGACCCGGCGACACGATGCTCTCTGTTACCGGCACTCCTTATGACACGATTCACAGCGTTATCGGTATCAGCGGCGAAGGAATGGGTTCACTCAAAGATTTCGGCGTTAATTACGCTCAGGTTGATCTCGGTGCCGACGGCAAACCCGACCTTAATGCGATAGAAAAAGCACTTGAAATGAACCCTAAGATGGTTTACATCCAGCGCTCCAGAGGTTACAGCCTGCGCCCAAGCCTTTCTGTTAAAGAAATCGGCGAAATCGCAGAGCTCGTTCATTCAAAATGCGATGCGGTTGTTATGGTTGACAACTGCTACGGCGAGCTTGTTGAAAAGCTTGAGCCGACCGATGTCGGCGCAGACCTCATGGCAGGCTCTCTGATAAAGAATGCCGGCGGCTCGATTGCCAGAACCGGCGGCTACATAGCAGGCAGAAGCGACCTTGTTGAGCTTTGCGCATACAGAGCAACAACTCCGGGGCTCGGCAAGGAAGTGGGCTGCACGCTGAACGAAAACAGAAATATGTTTATGGGCATTTTCCATGCGCCCCATGTTGTCGGAGAATCTCTCAAAGCTGCGGTGTTTGCAGCGGCTTTATTTGAAAACTTCGGCTTCAAGGTTACTCCTTCAAGCAGCGAAAGCAGACACGACATCATTCAGGCACTCTGCCTTGAAACCCCCGAAAGGCTCTGCGAATATTGCAGAGGAATTCAGAGCGGTGCTCCCGTTGACTCTTATGTTTCTCCCGAGCCGTGGGATATGCCCGGATATGACAGTAAGGTTATCATGGCGGCAGGCGCATTCATTCTCGGCTCTTCAATTGAACTGTCGGCAGATGCTCCGCTGCGCGAACCCTTTGCGGTGTGGATGCAGGGCGGCATTAACTTCCACTCGGCAAAAACCGCAATTATGCTCGCAGCAGAAAAGTTGAACCAAAAGGGGCTGATATAAAAATGGAATATAACGGAATAACGCGCGATGCGCTGTTTCTCTTGGCCGATAACAGATTCAGAGATTCAAAAGCATTCTATGAAGAACACAAAGAGCAAATCAAAAGCACTGTAACGGTACCCATGCGTCAGCTTGCGGGTATATTAGGCGAAGAGCTTCTTGCAGTTGACCCGATGATAAATACAATTCCGACAAAAATGGTTTCAAGGGTACGCCGCGATACGCGATATACAAAAGATAAAAGACTTTACCGAGAAAACATGTGGATAATGTTTATGCGCCCGAAGCACGAATGGCGCGGCTATCCCTGCATGTGGTTTGAGGTAACTCCGTCAAACTATTCTTTGGGAGTCGGTTTTTACGGAGATGAACCCGGACTTTTGGAAACATTCAGAAAAGCTCTGCGCGAAAAGCCCGAAGAATTCAAAAAAGCTGTTAAAAGCATCAACAAAACCGATTCAATGATGTTCAAAAACAGCTATAAGAGACCTTTCCCGGGATGCCCCGAAGGACTTGAAGAATTCTATAATCTTAAAGATGTCGGTTTTATCAAATATTCAGATAATCTTGAAGACCTTGAAAACGATAAAATCATTGAAATAATGAGAGATGCATATAAAGCATACACCCCGATGTACAAATTCCTTCTCGGCGTTTCAGATGAATATTTTTCAAAGGAGTAACAGGAATGGACTATTCTAAATTCAAAAGCGGCAGTGATATCCGGGGCTATGCGCTCGGCGATGAAACAAATCCGCTTTTTATGAGCGATGAGATGGTCATGCACGCTTCAGCCGCTTTTCTCTCGTGGCTCAAAACAAAAACAAAAAAAGAACGTGTTTATATTTCAGTCGGCCATGACAGCCGCCTTTCGGCAGAAAGAATCAAGAATGCGGTTATAAAGGCACTGGCTTCAAACGGAGCAAGCGTTGCAGACTGCGGACTCTCTTCAACACCTGCAATGTTTATGACAACGGTTGACATGGGCTGCGACGGCGCAGTGCAGATAACCGCCAGCCATCACCCGAAAGACAGAAACGGGCTCAAATTCTTCACCCGCGACGGCGGTCTTGACGGGTCGGATATTGCAGAAATTCTTGAGAATGCAAGCAATACGGAAAATCCTGTCGGAAAGGAAAACGGTGAGTGCGTTTCCTGCGATTTTATGAAACGCTATTCCGAAATTCTGCGAGAAATGATAATAAACGGCGTTGATGCCAAAGAGGACAGAAGCCATCCGCTCAAAGGCATGAAAATTGTTGTTGACGCAGGCAACGGCGTTGGCGGATTCTACGCAAGAGACGTTCTTGCACCGCTCGGCGCGGATATAAGCGGCAGCGTTTATCTTGAGCCCGACGGTAATTTTCCTAATCATGCTCCGAACCCCGAAAACAGCGAAGCAATGGACTGCGTTTCAAAAGCAACCGTTGCCGCAGGCGCGGATTTCGGCGTTATCTTTGACACCGACGTTGACAGAGCTGCGTGCGTTGGCAAGGGCGGATTTGAAATCAACCGCAACCGCCTTGTTGCGCTTGCCGCAAAAATCGCTCTTGATTCCTGCCCCGGCGGAACAATTGTTACCGACAGTGTAACCTCCGACGGCCTTGCCGGATTTATAAAAGAAAACGGCGGTGTACATCTCCGCTTCAAAAGAGGTTACAGAAACGTTATCAACAAACAGATTGAGCTTGAAAAAAGCGGTGTGAAATGTCCGCTCGCAATGGAAACTTCCGGGCATGCGGCGTTTGCCGAAAACTATTATCTTGATGACGGCGCATATCTTATAACAAAGCTGATTATAGAAGCCGCTTCGCTTTCAAAGGAAGGCAAAAGCCTTGATGATTTGATTTGCAAGTTGCGCGAATGCAAAGAAGAAAAAGAAATGCGTTTTAAAATTCTCTGCGATGATTTCCGGCCCGAAGGCGAAAAAATCATTGCTCTTTTTGAAAAAGAAGCAAAAGCGCACAACGGTTGGCATGCTGCCGAGGATAACCACGAAGGAATCAGAATCAACGCAGATAAAGATAACGGCAACGGTTGGTTTTTGCTTCGCCTGAGCGTTCATGACCCGATAATTGTTTTGAACGCGGAAAGCAACGAAAACGGCGGCATAATGAAAATGTGTAAAGAAATATTTTCTGTGATTTCAAAAGCGGAAAACATTGACAAACTCAATATTTCGGCTTTGACCGATTATGTCAAATAAAATCAAGGAGAGATAAAAATGATTGATAAAATTATCGCAGCATTTTTTGCGGCTGTAACGGCAATTCTTTCACTGTTTTACACTCCCACACCCGTTACACCCGTTAACCCCGCCGAAATGCCTGAAGCGGCAAAAACGCAGCAGGTAACCGTTATGAGCTATAATGTTTACATTAAAGGCTCCGGCGAGAAATCACCCGAAAACAGAACTGATGAGGTTGTCGCAAACATCCGCAAATATTCACCCGATTCCTTCGGCTTGCAGGAAGCAGACGAAGGCTGGATGGAAAGATTGCCTGCCGAGCTGACCGAATATGCATATGTCGGCATCGGCAGAAACTCCAATAAAGGCGGCGGCGAAGCAAGCCCCGTATTCTACAAAAAGGATAAATACGAGCTTGTTGATTTTGGCACATTCTGGCTTTCCAAAACTCCCGAAAAAGCCTCAAAGGCATGGGACGCAATGTTCAAGAGAATCTGCACATATGCGGTTCTCAAAGATAAAACAACAGGCTTTACATATGCGCATTTCAACGCTCACTTTGACCACATGGGCGTTATCGCAAGGCTGGAATCCGTTGCGGTTGTAACAAAAAAAATTTCAGAAATCGCCCCTGGTATCCCCATTGTTTTCTCGGGAGATCTCAACGATTACGAAGGCGGAGATATGTATAACCGCGTTCTTGAGAGCGGATTGAAAGATACCAAATATCTTGCAAAAACAACCTCGGGCGGCAATGTTACGTATCACGGCTATTCCGAACTGGTAGAAAAAGATGCTCCGATTGACTTTATTTTTGTGAATTCTTTCGTAAAAGAAGTTGAAAGCTATGATATCGACGCCGAAAAAATCAACGGCATTTATCCGTCTGACCATCATCCGGTTATTTCAAATATGACACTTATCAACACTTGAAAGGGGTATAAGCATGCTTTTTAAATTCTGTCAGGCAATCGTTGCTTTATTTACCGCAATATTCACTGTGTTTTCGCCCGCTGACCCTGTCAGCCCGACAATCACACCTGTTAATGTTAATCCTAATCCCATTGCTTCCCCGATTTTGGAGCAAGATGTAAAAACGATGAGTTTCAATGTAAAAATCAACGGCGACGGCTATCAGTCAAATGAAAACCGTCTTCCGAAAGTTGTTGAAATGATTGAAAAGCACGGTGCGGATTCCGTAGGTGTTCAGGAAGCTGATAAATGGTGGACAGATAATCTTGAAGAAGCTCTTACTCAATACGCAAGAGTCGGCACCTACAGAGACGACGGCGAATCGTTGGGAGAATCCTGCTCAATCTTCTATCTCAAGGATAAATTTGAGCTCGTTAAATCCGGTAACTTCTGGCTCTCCGAAACACCCGATGAGGTGTCAAAAGGTTGGGACGGCGGATGCTTCAGAATCGTTACCTTTGCAATTCTCAAAGATAAAACAACCGGATTGGTTTATGCTCACTTCAACACTCATTTTGACAACGTCGGCGAAAAAGCAAAGCACGAATCCGTTCCTCTGCTTGCATCAAGAATTGCCGCTATTGCGCCCGACATTCCTGTTGTTTTAACGGGTGACTTCAACACACGGGAAGGCTCCGAAATATATGCCAATCTGACCGCATGCGGTCTTAAGGATACAAAGTATCTTGCCGAAACGGCTGACAACTGCGCAACATACCACGACTACAATCCTTTTGTTTTCAACACAAAACCTATTGATTATATTTTTGTCAACAGCTATTGCTCATCGGTAAAATCAAGCGTTGTTGATTCAACCATGATAGGTCTTGTTTACCCGTCGGACCACTTCCCGATTATTGTTGAAATGACACTTTTTAACGGAGGTAACAAATAATGTACAGAGTTATGTCCTTTAATCTGCTTTGCTACGGCAGTAAACACAGAAAATGGCAAAAAAGAGCTCCGCTTGTTTATAAGATTATACGCGAAGCGAACCCCGATTCTTTCGGTGTTCAGGAAGCGCATTATTCCTGGATGAAAAAACTTATCAAAAATCTTCCGGAATACTCCTATGTCGGCGTAGGAAGGGATGACGGCAAAAAGAAAGGTGAATTCTCCGCAGTTTTCTATAAGAAAGACAAATTCACCGCGAGCGACAGCGGTAATTTCTGGCTTTCCGAAACTCCCGACAAGCCCGGCAAGGGATGGGATGCTGCTTGCACAAGAATTGCAACCTTTGTCAAACTCACCGACAAAAAAAACGGCAAATCCTATGTTCATTTCAACACCCATCTTGACCATGTCGGAGAAATCGCAAGAACAGAGGGTGTTAAAATGATTCAGCAAAAAGCTGCCTCCTTCGGCGGAGTTCCCGTTGTTTGCACGGGCGATTTCAATGTGTTTCAGGATTCGGACTGCTACAACACAATGATCAGCGGCAACATGGCAGATGCCAGAAAGCTTGCTCCCGACACCGACGATTGCTACACCTTCCACGGCTTCAGACCCGAAGAAATACGTGAAATCATTGACTTTGTTTTTGTTGATGAGGCAACTGTCAAACCTGTTAAATTCAGAGTTATCAACAAAATGATTGACGGCCAATATTATTCAGACCATAATGCGGTTTTTGCAGATATCGAACTCTTATAATAAAAAAAGCAAAAGTGTTAAAAGTGTAACACTTTTGCTTTTTTTGTTGACAATTTTTTGGGCAAATGATACGATAAATCTGTATCATACAGCAACAATTATGTGTCAGATTGTTGTTTATAGAGTGACGAGAGTAATCCGAACTATGCCTGAAAGCGAGTCTTTTCGGCGTTTCGGGATTGAAAGGCGTCAGATTTGCGAGTATTTTAACGAAGAAAAGGCGGAAATTATCCGATAAAAACACAGTTCTGATTACTCCCGTCACTCTACAATAAGGAGAAGGAGAAAATATTTATGGATTTAAGACAGATTATTGACCAAAAAGACGCCGCAGCAAAATACATCGTTAAAGAAATAACCCATGTTATTAAAAAATGCGGCAAAAGAGACCCAGGTTCGGAGGGCGAAAAAAAATCCTGCGAATACATGGCAAAGGTTCTGAAAAAGGACTGCGGCTGTGAGGAAGTTAAGGTAGAGAGTTTTGAGGTGGCACCCCGTGCATTTTACGGCTGGATTTATTTCACCGTAACTCTTGCAATTCTCGGCGCCGTTATCTATCCGTTTGCTCCTGTGATTTCGATACCTCTCATCATCGCAGGCTTTGCTATAGTTCTTATCCAATTCGGCTTATACAAAAAAATGCTTGATCCCCTTTTCCCGAAAAAGACAAGCCACAATGTTACAGCTATCAAGAAATGCACAGGCGAAGTCAAGAGAAGAATTATATTTAACGGCCACCCCGATGCAACATGGGAATGGCCTGTCAACTATGCTCTCGGCGGAGTAGGCTTTGAAGGCCACGCAATTATCGTTATCGGCGCGGCAATATTCTATCTTGTGCTCTCAATTGTTTATGTTGTTAAAAACGGTATAACCTTTGGTATGCCCGATACCTCCGACCCGCTTGTTAAAGCAGGCCTTTGGGGTCTTATCACAGTTCCTTTTTCAATCGGTCTTTATTTTATGGTTAATTACCGCAGAGTTGGTGACGGTGCAAACGATAACCTTACAGGCTGCTATATGGGTATTGCAATTCTTAAGTATCTCAAGGATGCAGGTATTGAGCTTGAAAACACCGAAATCGGTGTTGTTCTCACAGGCTCGGAAGAAATCGGCCTCAGAGGCTCAAAGGCCTGGGCTGAAATGCACAAAGATGAATTCAAAGATGTTCCCACATTCATCTATGCTTATGATACCATTAATGACCCCAAGTATCTCATGTCAAATTACTATGACCTCAACGGCACAGTAAGAAGCGACAAAGACCTTGCGGACCTGTTCATGGAAGCTGCAAAAGCGGTTGATGTTCCCTGCAAAAAGGGCGGTGTACCCCCTCTCGGCGGTGCTGTTGATGCCGCTGCATTCACTCAGGGCGGTTTCAGAGCTGCGGGCGTTACGGGGCTTAACCACAAGCTTGAACGTTACTATCACACCAGACTTGATACATACACAAACATGAACGAAGCCGGCATTGCAAATTGCTTTGCTGCAAGCGTTAAAATGCTCGAAATGTTTGATGAGGGCGCAAAACAATAACAAAAAAACAGTAATTGGGCAAAGACGACAAATCTTTGCCCTTTCTTTTTCACAAATTATACAATTGACCGTTAAAAATTATACAGCTATAATATAATTAATAATTTTCATAACATTTATGGAGACGATAACAGATGAAAGAATTCATTAAAAAAGCCATATCGGTATTCATGGCAGGCGTTATGATTTTCGGCGCAGTTCCTTTTGCTTTTGCAAGCGGAGATACTGCAGGAACCCCCAAGAAAAATTATATAATTGACAACCCATATGAGGAAATTGATTGGGATTCTTGGAAAGATTACAAAACCCAACTTCACTGCCACACAAATGCAAGCGACGGTTTCCTTACAATAGATGAATTCTGTAAGATGCATTATGCGCTTGACTTTGAAATTGTTGCCCTCACAGACCACGGCACTCTTAACAGAGGTTGGAACATCGCACCCGAAACGGTTCCTCTTATGAGATTTATAAAAAAAGAGCGCACCAACATGGCTCCGATTGAACCCATTCCCGAAAACGAATATCAGGCATATCTTAACGGCACTCATGAAAACAGAACATATATTACTTCCGCCGGCGACACTCTCACACGCACGAGCACAAACGGAATGCTTGATGTGCCGCTCGGAATTGAACTGAATATGGCAACACCCTTTGCAGACTGCCATCTTACAGGTTATTGGGCAGAATACGGTCAGGGACTTGCAGGCGTATTCGGCGACTATGAAACTCCGTCAAAAGGGGTTAAGGAAGCCGGCGGCATTTCATTCCTCTCACATGTTGGCGAATATGTTTATATTGACAAGGATTCCGAAAAGTATGTGGGACAAAAGGTCGATGACTACTATGCAAATAAATTTGCCAAAATTTTCATTGACAATGCCGGTTCTTCACTCGGCACCGGCATCAACAGCGCAACCGATGCGCATACCCGATGCGACCGCATCCTTTATGACCAGATTCTTCAAAAAACCATTCCTTACGGTGTTGTTCCCTGGGGAAATACTTTTGCCGATTCACACAATGAAACATCGGTTAACGATGCTTACACCATGAGCTGGATGCCGGAGCAAACTCTTGATGCCTTCCGTGAATGCCTTGAAAAAGGTCAGTTCTTCTCAATTTCTCACTTCTCAAACGGCGTTGAGCTCAACGGCATGGAAGAAATGCCCGGATTTGTTGAACAAGATGTTTATGACACAAAATCCTACTGGCTTGACAATACTCCTCAGGTAAAGAGAATGAACATTGACCAGGAAGCTGACACAATCACCGTTGAGGGCATTAACGCCAACATCATAACTTGGGTATCAAACGGCAAGGTTATCAAGAGGGAAAGCTTTGAAAGCGGAAAAGCAACCCTTGACCTTCACAACGACGAGTTCCTTGCCGAGCCCTATATGTATGTCAGATTCTATCTTTCGGGCGATAACGGTATCTGCTATTCACAGCCCCTTGTTCTCAATGTTGAAGGCGAAGAATTTGAAAAGGTTAAGGTTCCGACAACTTTTGACATATCCACATTCCTAAGAGGCTTTGTAACAATCGTGGATGCGCTTTTCTTCAGACTTAATCCGTTGATATGGATATTCAAATATTTCGGCCTCGGATATAATCCCATAACACTTGAACGCCTTATAAATCCCTTCTAAAAATCAATCTCCCTATGTTTTTGAAATAACATAGGGAGATTTTTTATGTCTTAAATATTTTCGCGGTATTTCTTCCTTGCGTATCTGAAAACTACATATGCAAGGCATACAGCGGCAAAAATTCCGATATAAAGTGCATACTTTTTGGCTTCCGGAGTCATTTCCTCTCCGTCAACGGCAGTTGCAGAAGAATCAGAGTCGCTGTCAAAGAAAAATGCATGGTTGCTTGAACCTGATGACGGAACATGGTTTTTTACATCGTCCCAAAGAGAACTCATAAGCGAAAGAATTTCAGGGTCAAGATTAAGAAAGAGCTGGGTTTTGAATTCGCCTATTTCCGGGTAAAGAAGCTCATTCTGATAGAAAGAATATTCCGGATTGTTAAAAACCTCTGTATGCGGGCTTGCATAGCAAATATACTCAGCATTCGCAAGAGCAACATCAGGCTCAAGCAGGAAGTTGATATAAAGCTCCGCGGCAAGCTTGTTTTTTGCATCCTTCAGAATACACGCACCGTCAACAAAGAAATTAACACCTTCTTTGGGATAAACAAAATCAAGATCAGGATTATTTTCCTGCATGGTAAGAAAATCGCCTGCATAATACGGCGCAAGTGCGGCTTCACCGGATTCCATTTTAAGAAAAATTTCGTCGTTAACATAGGCGGGAGAAACGCTTTTCTGCTCTTTCAAAAGCTCCGCTGCAACCTTCCACGAAATTTCTGATTCGTTGTTATAATCCATTCCGAGTATGCTTTGTGCAATTGCGAAAGCATCGCGGGGATTGTTAAACATCAGAATGCTGTTTGAATAATTTTCATCCCAAAGGGCAGTCCAACTGTCGGGTGCTTCGTCAACCATAGCAGTATTATAGATAAGCCCGACCATGCCTACCGTATAAGGCACGGAAAATTCGTTTTTGGGATCATGAGCAAGATTTTTGTATTGATCCGGAATATACTTATAGTTAGGAATGTTTGAAAAATCAATAGGCTGAAGCATATCCTCAGATATCATTCGCTCAATCATATAATCCGAAGGAATTACAACATCATATGAAACTCCGCCGCCCTTGAGCTTTGAATACATAACCTCGTTGTTATCATAGGTATCGTAAACAACATCTATGCCGTATTTTTCTTCAAATGCTTTGTTAACATCAAGAGTATCATCGGCACCGTCGGAAATATATTCACCCCAGTTATAAACATAAAGCTTTGTGCCTCTGAGGGCATCAATTTCACTCTGCTCCGCGGCAGAAGCAAAAATGCAAGGCGAAAGAGCAATCAGCAGCGCAAAAAGCACACAAACTGTTCTTTTCAATACAAAGTCACTCCTTTATGGAAAAACTTTTATTTTTTCTTAGATTTTTCTTCGCTCTTCTGCTGAGCAATATTATAAAGAATAAGAAGCAACAGAATGCTGACAAAAATCAAAGCGGAAAGCGCATACATATCCGGCTTGACTCTCTTTTTGGTCATTGAGAAAATAGCAACGGGAAGAGTCTGAAAACCGGGGCCGCTGGTGAAATAACTGATAATAAAATCATCCAGCGAAAGTGTAAATGCCATAATCATACCCGTTATGATACCCGGCATAATTGACGGTAGCACAACCTTAAAGAAAGCCATAACAGGCTTACAGCCGAGGTCTTGCGCCGCTTCGGCAAGGTTTCTGTCCGTCTGCCTGAGTTTTGGCAAAACGGTGAGTATAATATAAGGCAGATTGAATGTGACGTGGGCAATAAGCAACGTTCCGAAGCCGAGAACGGCATCATCGCTTATAAGCTTACCTACAAAAACAAACAGCAACATCATTGAAATACCCGTAACAATTTCGGGGTTCATCATGGGGATGTTTGTAACTGCCATAACGCTTGAGCGGGCAAAGCCTTTTTTATACTTATCAATTCCGACAGCGGCGGCAGTACCGAGCACGGTTGCGATAAGCGATGAGCTGACAGCAAGAATAAGGGTATTATAAAGCGCCCTGAGGGTTGCCTCATCCTCAAGTAAAACCTTATACCATTCAAGCGAAAAGCCCGAGAAAACGCTTGTGCTGCTCGTTGAGTTGAATGAAAAAATTATCATTACGGCAATCGGAGCATAGAGGAAAGCGAAAACAAGTGCAGTGTAAATCTTCGAAGCAATTTTCATATTACCATGCCCTCCTCATCTCCCGAGAAGCGGTTCATAACCGCCATGCAGATAAGAATAAGCACCATAAGAACAAGAGAAAGCGATGCGCCGAGATTATAGTTATATGACTGCTGGAACTGTCTCTCGATAACATCGCCGATAAGGTCAAACGAACCGCCGCCCAACTTCTGAGAAATGTAGAAGGTGCTGACAGAAGGCACAAACACCATTGTTATGCCCGAAACAATACCGGGCATGCTCATGGGAATGATGCAGCGTCTGATAACCGTAAGTCTGTTACCGCCCAAATCCTGGCAAGCTTCAACCATGCTGTGGTCAAGCTTTGCCATAACCGAATAAATCGGCATTATCATATAAGGCAGAAAATTATACACCATGCCGAGTATAACCGCACCTTCGGTGTTTATCATGTGAATAGGGTCAATACCGAGCTTGCCGAGAAAGCTGTTGATAATACCCGTATCCTGCAAAAGAGCCATCCATGAATAAGTTCTGATAAGAAAGCTCATCCACATCGGGAGCATGACCAACATAACAAGGGTTCGCTGAACCTTCTCGGCCTTTTGCGAAATTATATATGCAAGCGGAAACGCAATAACAAGGCAGATAAGAGTTGCAACAATTCCGAACCAGATTGAACGCAGAAAAGTGGGAATATATTTGCTCAAAGCCTCAATATTTTCAAAGGTGAAGCTTCCCGAAGCATCGGTAAAGGAATAATAAACAACAAAAATCAGCGGAGCAACTATAAAAAGCACCGACCATACAACGTATGGCGAAGAAACGAGCTTTGTTCTGAGCGATGAACGGGTGTTCATTCCTCCACCTCCTCGGCGTTGGAAAGCTCGTCAAACTCTTCACTGAAAGAGCTGTAGTCACCGTAAATGCCAGAATATTCGGATTTTTTCATAATGTGTATCGCATCCGGCTCAATGTAAAGCCCGTTTTTTGCGCCCTCGGGCTGATAATCGGTTGTTTGAATCATCCATTTGAAGCCGCCGATATCAACGATAATTTCAAAATGAACACCCTTGAAGGTTACGGAAGTAACCGTGCCGCGGAGCATACCTTTTTCAGGCTCAACAACATCAACATCTTCGGGGCGCACAACAACGTCAACCGCCTCATTCTTGCCGAAGCCTTTGTCAAGACAGTCAAAACGGTGACCCGAAAAATCAACAAGGCAGTCGTCAATCATAACGCCGTCAAGAATATTGCTTTCGCCGATGAAATCGGCAACAAAAGCGTTTTTGGGCTCATTATAAATATCAAGCGGAGTGCCTATCTGCTGAATAACGCCGCCGTCCATAACAACAACGGTATCAGACATTGAAAGAGCCTCTTCCTGGTCATGGGTAACATAAATAAAGGTTATGCCGAGCCTTTGCTGAATGTTTTTAAGCTCAATCTGCATATCCTTGCGAAGCTTAAGGTCAAGCGCACCGAGAGGTTCGTCAAGAAGAAGAACTCTGGGCTTTACAGCCAGCGCCCTTGCAATAGCCACTCTCTGCTGCTGACCGCCCGAAAGTGAATTTATGTTGCGCTTATTAAAACCGGTGAGATTAACAAGAGCAAGCATTTCTTCAACGGTTTCTTTAATCTGCTTTTCGGGAACTTTCTTTATTCTCAAGCCGAAAGCAACATTTTCATAAACATTCAAGTGAGGAAAAAGCGCATAACGCTGAAAAATAGTGTTAACCTGCCTCTTATGAGGAGGAACACCATTTACCTTTTTATCTTCAAAAATAACCTCACCTTCGTCAGGTTCAATAAAGCCTGCAATAATTCTCAGCGTGGTTGTTTTACCGCAGCCCGAGGGACCTAAAAGCGTTATGAACTCTTTATCACGAATGTAAAGGTTAAGATCTTTAAGCACCTGATTATTTCCGAAAGCAACGGAAATGTTTTTTAAATCGATAATAACATTCTTTTTCAATTATGCAGCCCCTCTCCGCTTTTTTGCATATGTCTGCAAAACGCTTATTATAATAAATAAAATATAGAGCACAAACTTG
>JAZLCS010000017.1:0-8193 GCA_045614385.1 Acutalibacteraceae bacterium
GCAGGCGGTTGCAAGCTATACTTA
This sequence comes from Acutalibacteraceae bacterium, assembly GCA_045614385.1. GTDB lineage: Bacteria > Bacillota > Clostridia > Oscillospirales > Acutalibacteraceae > CAG-177. Next base: position 25 of record JAZLCS010000017.1, read on the forward strand.
TGCCAAAAAGGTGGGAGAACAGAACAAAAAATACAAAGAATCCTCTCTCGGCGAAGCGGATATAACTGACAGCCCCGACACCCATCAGGGCTATATCAACGAAAAGCAGCGCAAGGAGAAGTGGGGAGATGATTTTGAGGAATATGAGAAAAAAATTGAAGCTGCGGTTGATGATGTTTTCGGCAGTTATCTGACATATAACGGAGAAACAGCTCTTGCAGTTTATCATTCAAACAGCGCGGGTAAAACGCAGAGCGCAGAAACTCTTTGGGGCAGTGAAATTCCTTACCTCATCAGCGTTGAAAGCCCTGGCGATAAGCTTTCGCCCGATTATGTGAGCGTTCAGACTTTCGACTCCGACGAATTCAAAAAGCTTGCCGAGAGCTGTGACATAACCTTGAGCGGGGAAGAAGAAGAATGGGTCGGAGAAATCACAAAGGCTGACAGCGGCTATGTCAAATCGGTTATGCTCGGTTCAACCGAGGTGAGCGCTTCAAAGTTCAGAGAAGAATTCGGCCTTAAAAGCTGTTATTTTGAAATGGATTACAGCGACGGGGAGTTTATCGTTACATGTTACGGTTACGGCCACGGTGCGGGAATGAGCCAATACGGCGCGGATTATATGGCAAGGCAGGGCAGCACATGGCGTGAGATACTTGCACACTATTATCCCGGCACAGAGGTGAATAATGATACATAATCGGCAAATAATTATAGAAAAACTTGCGGAGGAATTACATGAAACAGGTCGTTATAACAGCGGACAGTGCCGCCGATTTGCCGAAGGATATTGCGAACAGATATGATATCGGTATCATGCCCATGTATGTTCTGATGAACGGAGAAGAAAAAAGAGACAGCGTTGATATTACTGCGCAGGAAATCTTTGATTTTGTTGACAACACGGGTGAAATTCCGAAAACCTCTGCGGTATCGCCCGGAGAATACACCGACTTTTTTGAGCGCTTTCTGAATGACGGCAAGGCGGTTGTGCACCTTTCATTCTGCTCGGAGCTTTCATCTACATGCAGAAACGCCAAAATGGCGGCGTCAGCTTTGAATGATGTTTATGTTATTGATACAAAAAACCTTGCGGGCGGAATTGCTTTGCTTGCAATAAAGGGTTGCGAAATGCGTGACAAAGGAATTAGCGCACAAGAAATATACGAGGAGCTTTCTTCGCTTGTGTCGTCAGCGAAAGTCAGTTATTTGCTGGGCAGCATTGATTTTCTGCGTCGCTCGGGCAGATGTTCCGCTGCGGCTGCGTTTGGCGCAAGTCTGCTTTCTGTAAAGCCGTGCGCCGCAATGGTGAACGGTAAAATTGACGTTGTCAAAAAATATCGCGGGAAAGCGAAAGCCGCCCGTCTGCAATATGCAAACGAGCAGCTTGAAAAATATAACAATTTTGATTATTCAACCGCGTTCATTTATCACTCAGGGGTTGATTCTTCAGAGCTTTCAGCGATTGAAGAACTGCTTAAAAGCAGAGGCTTTGGGCAGATTGTAACAGCGTTTACAGGCTGCATGATAAGCCTGCACAGCGGAAGGGGTGCGTTGGGAATTCATTTTCTTGCGGATTAAACGTTTTTATTCAAAAAATCCAATGTAACTCCGCAGATTTCCTCGGCTCTGTTTTCGATGCACTGATGTCCGCCGCCTTCAACAACATATGTTGCCGCGTCGGGGAATGCCGCATGCATCTGCTCTTTCATTTCTGCGTTGATAATAATATCCTTGCTTGCCTGGCAGATGAAAACGGGGCATTCAACTTTGTCTGCGTTTGCAAGGTCGGTTGCCTTAACGTTAAACATCATTTCGCACATGCCGCCGCCGAAACCGTCATACTGAACAGCGTCGGTAACGCCGCTGACGTCATAGTTCATGGCAAAACTGAAGTCCATTGTTGCCGCGTAAATGATGAGCTTAACGAGCGGCTCAGCCTTTGTGCCGTATTTGAAAAAGAAATTCATAAATGATTTCATGAAGTCCGAGGTCATAAGCTTTTCCAAATTGTCGGGAAATTCGCTCTGAGGTGCGGGCGAATAGAGAAGCAGGGCTTTGACGGGATTTTCGATTGCAATGTTGGTTGCAACGCCGCCGCCCATCGAATGGCCTGCAATTATCCATTCGTTCATCGGAGCGATACTTTTCATGAGTTCAACGATGAGCGTTTCGCGGTCAATAACGGTTATATCGTCGGATTCTCTGGTGCTGAAGCCGAAATTCGGAAGGTCTGCAAGCACGCACTCATAGCCCGCTTCGGCAAGAATCGGTGCCATGTTACGCCATGCATAGGTTGAACAGAGAAAGCCGTGAAGCATCATTATTCTGCCCTTTTGCTCGCCTTTAGCGGGGATTACTCTGTAATGAATGTCGTAATCGCCGTATTCAAAATATCTGCTGTCCTCATAGGGCTTACAGCTCGTGTCGGCAGAAAAAGCGCAGAGCGAAAAAGATGAAAATACGATTGCGATAACGCAAAGAATACTGAGTGTTTTTTTCATTCTGAATTTACTCCTTTAGAATAGCGTTAAGCCCATAACGGTCATGGTTTTGATGCAATAAATAACAACAACCAACCAAACAAAATTAACAGAATAGGTTGCCGCGAGCAGTTTTTTGCTCAGCGGTGATTTTTTTATAAGCATAACAGCCGAAACAACCGTGTAGACAACAGGAACAATAATTGCGGCAAGCGTTACCCACACAAAGGCTATTGAAAGCGCATCGCTTCCCGTAATTCTCGCCGCCGCAAGCACGGCGGCCCACAGCACGAGTATCGCCAGGTTGATTATTGCAAGAATGTTGTGAAGTGATTTTTTCATGGCAATACCTTATTGGATTTCAAGTTTTTGGCATTCATAGCCGGTCAGCTTGCAGCTGACTGCATCGGGCTGGTGTCCGCCGACATAAAGGGTGATTTTTCCGTCAGGGTCAACTCTGCTGCCGTCGTCAATAACAGCCTTGAGCCAATATGTGTCAATATCAAGAGTAACAGTTGCCTTTTCGCCTGCATCAAGCTCGGTGGATTTGATTGCACAGAGCTGATAGTGGGGAGTAACGGTTCTGCTGTCGGTAAAGGATGCATAAACCTGTGTTTTTTCGATTCCTTTGATTTTGCCTGTGTTTGCAACGTCAACACTGACTGTGATTTTTTCATCATTTTTATCAATGATTTTTGCATTATCATAGGCAAAGCCGGTATATGAAAGGCCGAAGCCGAAGGGATAGAGAGCGTCACCTTCAATGTATCTGTATGTTCTGCCCTTCATGTCGTAGTCCATGAAATCGGGCACGGGATGGTCGCCTGCATAAAGAGTTACGGGCAGCTTGCCGCAGGGCGAAGCCTTGCCGGCAAGAATATTTGCAAGAGCAAGTCCGCCGAGTGCGCCCGGATACCATGCGTGAATGAATGCTTTCGCGTGGTTTCTGACCTTTTCGCCAACGTCTATCGAACTGCCGCACAGGAGAACAACAATAACGTTTTCGCAAACATCGCAAACCGCTTCCGCAAGCTTCTGCTGGGTTGCGGGCAGATAAAGCGAACGCTTGTCGCCGCAGGCGGTGTAGTCATCATCAAATCCTGTATCCTCACCCTCGATTGAACAGTCAAGGCCGAGAGCAAGAATTGTGATATCAGCTTCGGAAGCGGCAGCAACGCCGTCGCTTATCATGTTCTGGAAACCTGACCAGTGGTTGAGATGCTCATCACAGTAGTTTGAGCCTCTTTCAACGGTTATCGAAGCATCGGTAAATACCCTGCGGATACCGTCTGCAACCGTAACATATTCGGATGCATAGCCGTTGTAGTTGCCTTCAAGCGCCGTAACCGACATGGAGTTGGGGCCGACAACAGCGATTTTCTTCGTTGTGTTTTTGTCAAGAGGCAGGAAGCTGTCGTTTTTGAGCATTACGATGCACTGCTCGGCAGCTTTCAGATTAAGCTCCTTGTGCTCCTTGCAGTCAAGCTTGTCAAATCCGATATCGGAATAAGGTCTGTTTTCTTCGAATTCGCCGAGAAGATGGCGAATCATATAAACTCTTTCAGCAGCAGCGGTGACTTCTTCCTCTGTTATCAAATCCTGTTCGTATGCATCAACAAGAGCATCATAGGTCTGACCGCAGTTAAGGTCGCAGGTGTTTCTAAGAGCAACCGCAGCAGCCTCAGCTTTTGTTGCGGTGAATTTATGATGCTCCCAGATATCCTGCAGGGCGCCGCAGTCAGAAACAACATATCCGTCAAAGTTCCATTTGTTTCTGAGAACGTCAACAAGCAGGTATGAGTGAGCGCAGCAGGGTTCACTGTTTGTTCTGTTATATGCACCCATAACACCTGCAACGCCCGATGCAACAGTCTTTTCAAAAGCGGGAAGATAGGTTTCGTAAAGGTCGCGAAGGCTTACCTTTGCGTCAAAGCCGTGTCTGTATTTTTCGGGGCCGGAATGAACCGCAAAATGCTTTGAGCATGCGGCGGCTTTAAGGAATTCTCCGTCACCCTGAATGCCTTTGATGAATGCCGAGCCGAGAATTGATGAAAGGAATGGGTCTTCGCCGAATGTTTCCTGGCCTCTGCCCCAGCGGGGATCGCGGAAAATGTTGATGTTGGGTGCCCAGAAGGTGAGCCCCTTGAAAATGTCATAGTCGCCGTATTTGACATGTTTGTTATACTTTGCGCGGCCTTCGGTTGAAATAACGTCGGCAATTGTGTTTATTAGCTCAGGGTCAAAGGTCGCTGCCATGGCGATTGTGTGGGGGAATACGGTTGCGGTGCCTGCGCGTGCAACGCCGTGAGCCCCTTCGTTCCACCAGTTATATTCCTTTATTCCGAGCCTTTCAATTGCGGGGGAGTTATAAAGAAGCTGAGAAATTTTCTCCTCAACGGTCATTTTTGCCACAAGCTCTTTTGCTTTGATTTTTGCTTCATTTTTGGTCATGAGACAGCCTCCTTTATTTTATAGATATAATATAAACTAAATTACGTAAGTAGTCAAGAAAAAAGCACCGGATATAATATATCCGATGCTTTGAATTTTATTTTTTACCTGTTGAGCCGAATCCGCCCGAGCCTCTTTCGGTTTCGTCAAGTTCCTCTGCTTCAATAGGGGTTATGAGCGAAACAGGCATGATAACAAGCTGCGCAATGCGCTCGTCGGGATTGATTGTGTATGCTTCTTTGAGCTGGTTGATAACACCAACGCAGATTTCGCCTCTGTAATCGCTGTCAATAACGCCCACAGAGTTGAGAAGACCGATACCGTGCTTTATTGCGAGTCCGCTTCTTGCAAAAACGAATGCACCGAGTTCGGCGCAGGGCAATTCAATTGCGATTCCGGTCGGAATAACAGCTTTTTCGCCGCCTTCAAGGGTTATCGGTTCGTCAATACAGGCATATAAATCCATGCCTGCGCTGCCGGGGGTTGCTCTGAACGGAATCTTTGCATTTTCGCGCAGCTTTTTTATTTTAAATGTGTTCATTATTTTGCTTTTCTCTCCTTATATCTTTCTTCGGGAGAAATCTTTTTGTGGGGGCAGGGGGTGGGTTCTTTAACAGGGAATATGGGAGCAGCCCAGCGAACGGCGTTGATTATGATTCTCTGAACGTTTTCGTTGTGGAATGTGGGATTGCTTTCATGACCCGGCTGGAAGTAGAAAATTTTTCCGAGCCCTCTTTTCCATGTGCAGCCGGAGCGGAAAACTTCTCCGCCGGCGAACCATCCGAGAAAAACAAGCTCATCAGGTTCGGGAATATCGAAACGTTCGCCATACATTTCTTCAACATCAATGCTGAAATGAGGGGGAACACCCTTTGCAATCGGGTGAGCGGGGTCAACTGTCCAGATTCTTTCTCTGTCGCCGTCTCTCCAGCGAAGATTGCAGGTTGTGCCCATCAGTTTTTTGAAAATCTTGGAATGATGTCCGGAATGCAAAACAACAAGACCCATGCCGGCAAGCACACGGGTATGTATTTTTTCAACAAGCTTGTCGGGAACCTTGTCATGAGCCATGTGACCCCACCAGATGAGAACATCGGTATTGTCGAGAACCTCGTCGGAAAGGCCGCACTTGCGCTGAGCGAGAGTTGCGGTTTTAACCGTTATATCTTCCTGGGAGTTTAAAAAGTTTTTGATGCAGCCGTGGATGCCTGCTGGATAAATGCCTGCAACCTCGTTGCTCAGTTTTTCGTGAACACCTTCGTTCCAAACCGTAACGTTTATCATATCCGAATCTCCTTATCTGAAAAGTTTTAATATTTTTTGTGAAAATGTGATTATTTTATCGGCGAACGGATTGAGAATCAAATCTGTTTCTCCCCAAAACTCAATGAATTCGCCGTTAAAACCTTTTTTAAATCTGTAAATTCCGTAGAGAGGGCTGCTTTTATCGGTGTTGCCTGAAACTCCTCTGAAATCATAAATTTCGCATTTGCTCCTGATTGCCCAGCGAATCATCTCCCATTGCAGCAGATAGTTCGGCATAACGTTTCTGTAAGAGTTCAGCGACCCGCCGTAGAAATACCACACCTTGTTGCCGTAACGCACCGCAAGAGTGCCCGCAATCGGTACATTGTCATAATATGCCGTGTAAAGCCTTGCGTTTTTGCCGAAGGCATCAAGAATTTTTGCGAAATGCTCTGCGCGCGGAACTGAAAATCCGTCTCTTTCTCCTGTTGCTTTCATTATATTATGAAAATCAATAATTTTATCATTACCGCAGATTTTGATTTCAACTCCGTGCTTTATTGCAAGCCGGATATTATATCTGTGCTTCGGATGAAACGAAGAAAATATTTCTTCTTCTGTTTTACCGCAAAGATTCAGTCTGAAAACATGGCGGCACTGAAAATCCTCGAAACCGAAAGTCGGTTTTTTGGGGCGGAATCCCATGGCAAGCATTGTTGTTTTATAGATGCTGTCTCCGGCGGGAATATCCTTGTCGATTTTCAGCCTGTATGCGTTATATTTTCTGCCTTCGGCTTTTGCGCCTTCAATCAGAGCCTTGATTGTGACGGAGTTATCAGAATCACACACGGGGCCTCTCGGGGCATACATCAGATGATATGGTGTTTCTGAAATCCGACGCAGCAACACAGCGAGCGTTCCTGTGATTTCTCCTTCACCGTTTTTGCAAATAATGCCGAACCATTTCCAGTCGTCTTTCACTCTGCCCCAAAAAGAGGTTTGCAGGAAATGACCGTTTTTATGAGAAGCAACAAAAGCGTCAAGCTCATCTGCGTTGCTCAGATAAACTGTTTCGGTTTTCAATTTACAACCTCACAATCTGTATTATACCCCAAGATTTTCCGAATTGCAATAGTGTTACATGCTGTCCTTGATGCTTCTTGCCGCTTTTTTCAGCTCCTCAACGGAATTGATTTCAACTCCGGATTCGACAATTGCGTTTTTGACCGCAATCGGGAGCTTGTCAAATTCCGCTTTAACAGCGGGATTATCCGTGAAAAATTTTGCCATATCAGCACCTCCTTTTTTATATTATTGTGCATTATCTAAACCTGAAAACACCAAAAATTAAAATATATTTAAAAATACTCTTGCTTTTTTTGCCGATAAAGGCGATAATATAGAAAAAATATGAAAGGAAGATATTTTTGGAAGCTATACTTAACTTTGATTTATCTGTTTTTGAGTTTGTTTTCAATAATCTCAGCAACAGCGTAATGGATGTGATTATGAAGGTTATCACAACTCTCGGTGATGACGGTATCTTTTTCATCATTCTCGGCGTTGTTATGCTTTTCTTCAAGAAAACAAGAAAAGCAGGTCTTGTTTGCCTCGGTTCACTTCTTGTTATGACGCTGCTCAACAACGAGCTTATCAAGCCCATCATGGAGCGCCCCCGTCCCTATAATCTTACTATTCTTCCTCAGGCTGCTCAGAAAGCCTTTGAAGAATACGGAAGAGAATACGACTGGGTAGGCCTTTTCGGCAAGGTTGACTGGACAATTGACAGATTCCCCGGCTTTGCGGAAAAATGGGAAGCAGGCTATGAATGGCCCGCAGTTGTTGACTATATGTCATCAAAATCGCTCTCGTTCCCCTCAGGACACACTTCATCAGCATTTACTTTTGCCATGGCAATCACAATGGTGCTTAAAAAGAAGAGCGTTGCAATCCCTGCATTTGTTTTTGCATTCCTTATGGGTCTTTCAAG
>JAZLCS010000018.1:0-14626 GCA_045614385.1 Acutalibacteraceae bacterium
TGCCGTTGAGGAAGGCGCGCTTTGTGAACTCCCCTGCCTCTGCAGGCATTGCGCCTGCATCAAGAGCGGCGCGCAGAACACGCTTTGTTATATACAGACCGCCGTGGCATGAAATCTCGGCGGTGTCTTCGCCCGTATAGCTTTTGGGCGCACGAAAAACGAGGCACACAGCCTCGTCGATTTTTTCATTATTATCATAAACGCCGCCGAAATGGGCGCAGTATCCCTTGCTTTCGGTCAGCTTTTTTCCGCTGTCGGGTCTGAAAATTTTTGCCGCGATTTCAACGGCATTTTCGCCCGAAATGCGGACAATTCCGATTCCGCCTGGTGCATTCGGAGTTGCAATGGCGGCAATAGTTTTGTTATCCATAGGAAACTCCTTTTATTCGCAGACCAAGGGAATGCGTTTGCCTGTTATGCGCTTGGCGATGCGGTTATATGCGAGAGTTGACGGCGAAAATTCGCCGGGTACAGTGCCCGTGACGGAGCAGAAGCCGACGTTGATATCTCGCGGAACTATGCCGAGAAGCTGAACGCCCGTTTCGTCGATACATTGGTCAATGTTGAGCAGCTTGCGCTTGCAGACGGGTTTAACCTCAAACATGTTTATGACAAGGCGCGTATCCTCAATGCCGAGCCTGCGAAGTTCATCGAACGCTCTGGAGCAGCTGCGAACGCAAACGGCATCCGGGGTTGTGATAACAACCGCTTTGTCTGCCCCGCTTGCGGCGAGCTGAAAGCCGCGGTCAATCCCCGCGGGGGAATCAAGCAGAATATAGTCATAATTTTCCGAAAAAGATTTAAAAAGCTTGCCGACGGCTTCGGGAGTGAAGCTGTCGCAGAAGCTGCGCGGAGCCGTGAGCAAATCAACATCGGTTTTGATGATTGCCTGCTCGGCGGAGCATCTGTCGAGCAGAAGGTCGCCCCAGTCGAAAACAACGCTTTCGGAAACGCCGAAAAGCAAATCGAGCGAGCGCAGACCGATGTCGCAGTCGATTGTGAGCACCTTTTTGCCTTGGTTGGCAAGCGCTCTGCCGACTCCGGTTACAAAAGAGGATTTGCCCGAGCCGCCTTTGCCCGAGGCAACAACGATAATTTCAGCCATAATGCGCTCCTTTCAATAAAACTTTAATTATTAAGGTATCAGAACATTTTCAATCTGATAATCCTGCATGCTGTCACTCTGTCCGAAATAATATTTAACGATGTCAGCAACAACAGAAGAAAGCCTTGAACCTGATGTGAAACCTTCACCGACAACGGCAATTGCGATTTCGGGGTTTTCATAGGGCGCAAAAGCAATAAGGAAGCCGTTGTTGACCTTAACGGAAATGCCGTTGAGGTTTCGTCTTTCCTGCGAAGTACCCGTTTTCGCGGCGATATTGACGTCAATGCCTGCAAAATGGGTGTTTTGATATCTTTTGCCGACTGCGAACATGCCTTCCTTGACGGTTGCAAGCGTTTCATCGGAAATAGCCATCTGCGCCATGATTTCGGCATCATTTTCAAGAATGGTCTGAGAATAGTCGTAGCTTTTAATGCTCTTTACAAAATGGGTGCGGTATCTTGTGCCGCCGTTTGCGATGGTTGCGCAATAGTTGGCAAGCTGAATGGGAGAGAAAAGGTTGCCGCCCTGACCGATGGCGGACTGAATTGTGAAGCCGGGCAGCCATTTCTGGCTGAGAGAGGCTCGGTATTCGGGGCTGTCGAGAACGCCTGCGGCTTCGCCGAGCTCACAGCCGGTTTTTGAGCCGAGGCCGAAAAGGGTTCGGTATTCGTTGATTTTTTCAATGCCGAGATTTTTGCCGACCTCATAAAAGAATGTGTTGCAGGATTCATCAAGCGCATTAACAACGTTGACAAATCTTGTGTCATGGCTCTGCTCGCATTTGAAGGTCTGGTCAAGATAATGATACTGACCGGAGCAATAAACCGTATCGTCTTTGGTGATAAGCCCCTCTTCAAGAGCCGCAATTGCAACCGAGGGCTTCATGGTTGAGCCCGTTGCATAGGTTGAAAGCAACGCTCTGTTCCAGAGCGGAGCGGCGGGGTCCTCATTAAGAGCTTTAACGTTTTCGCTGTAGGCAGAAATGTCATAGGTGGGATAGGATGCACAGGCAAGAATTTCGCCGTTTTTACAGTTGAGAACAACAACCGCGCCCGCATTGTCAACAAGGTTGCCTTCTTCGGAGCCTGCGAAGCTCAGAAGAGCATTTTCAAGCGAATCCTGAGCAACCTTCTGAACTCCTGCATCGATTGTCAGAACAACTGTGTTGCCGTGAACGGGCTCAACGGTGACCTTTGTTGTGCGGTTGCCTTCGCCGTCCCAATAAACGGTTTCTTCGCCGTCTTTGCCCTTGAGGTATTCCTCCATGGCGGCTTCAATGCCGCTTTTGCCGATAAAATCGGTGATTTTATAGCCTTCATTCTTAAGCTCTTTATATTCATCGGCATCAATTGCGCCGATTCTGCCGAGAACATGCGGGGCAAGGTAGCCGTCGGCATACTGACGAACGGGAACAACGGAAACGTCAACGCCCTGATAGAAGCCGCCGTTTTCTTTGATAAGAGAAACAATGGCTTCGGGAACGTCGGAAGCGAAGGTATAGGGATAGCCGACGCTGAAGAAAAGGCGGGTCATTTCATAGCGGACCGAGGCAATTTTTCTTGCCTGCTCGGCAGGATATTGCTGCAAATCGTATTTTTCAATAAGTGCATCAAAGCAGTTCTGCGCGGTTGCGTATTCGTTGAGATTGAGCAAATCCTTGCTTTTCATCTGAGAAATAAGGTTTTCGCTGTCCTCTTTATAAGCAATGCTGCCGTTTGCGTCAAAAACAAGGGGCAGATTGTCAATCCATTCAAGCGAATTTGCCTCAAAAAGATTGATGAGGCTGAGAATTATATTGTTTCTTTCCGCATTTGCGGAAGGGAAATAAGCATGGTCAAAAATAATTGAATAGCCCTGGTCGTTATAGACAAGCTCTTTGCCGTTGCGGTCAACGATTTCGCCCCTTGCGGCGGCAACGGTTGCGGTTTTTTCAGAAACGGCGGAGCTTGCGGCGTCATATTCCGCGCCGTCGATAATCTGGATTTTAACAAGGTCAAAGGCAAAAAAAACAAAGAAGGCAAGAACTATGCAAACAGATATAATGCGCCTTACAGGGGTTATTTTTACATGCATGGTCTGAACCTCCTTTTAAAATAATGAAAAGTGAAGAATGAAAAATTAAGGGTCGCATTAATAATTCGGAATTATGAATTCGGAATGCGGAATTAAGGGTCGCTTCGCTCCGATTATATACCTGATTATACAATCGGTCATAGGCGGAGCCTATCCGAAATTATTTATTATTCATTTTTAATTTTTCATTTAGTTTAATTATTCAACCGAAAAATACTTTTCTATGTTTCTGATAATTATAAACATCAGCGGAATGAAAAGAGCTGTGTAAACAACGCTCGGCAGATAATAGCGAAGAAGCATAAATGCGGCGGAGTCAAGCCCCGCGAAAACAAAGTTGAAAAGCCAATATACAATAACATAGAAGAGAATCGCGGCAACCGAAAGAATGCTTGCAGTGACAACATTGTTTCTCATGATTGTGTTAATCAGCGTGCCGCAGATGAAACCGACTGTCAGCAGAAACAGAGCGTTGAAGCTTGCGCCCGAGGCAAAAATATCCCACAGAGCGCCTGCGAAAAGCCCGAGCAGCATGCCGTATATATCGCGCTCGAACATGGAGATGCAGACAACGGCGGGTATAAGCAGCAAAGCCCTGACGCCGAAAAGCTGCGGAAAAAATCCGTCTGTGTTTTGCAGAACGGAAAACAGCAGCAGTATCAGAGCAAGGCATATCCTGCGTATTATCAACTTTTTGCTTTGAGATTCAAGTGTCATTTTATTGGTTCTGTCCGTCAAATTCGGTGATGATAAAAACATCGGTGATTTCGTCAAAATCAACGCCGGGGTCGATGATTGCGCTGGCTGAAATATCAACCGTTGTGTCAACAATGTCAACAACCGTGCCGATAATAAGGTCGCGCGGATAAATGCCGCCGACGCCCCATGTGCAGACTATTCCGCCCGCAGTGATAGCGGTTGAAGCCGAAAGGCCGGGCATGTGGCAGTTGCCTTCCTGCGCAAGAGCAACGGTTGAGGTCACAAAGCCGAGGTCACGGGTTCTGATTTCATAAGCGCTCACGTTAACCGCGGGATTGAGGATTGTGTTGACCGTGCATCGGGTCGGGGTGACGGAAGCGACAACGCCGACAAGATATTTGCCGTAAATAACAGGGTCGTTAACGCTGATGCCGCTCGCCGTGCCTTTGTTAAGAGTGAAGGAGCCCATATGATTTGCCGCATCTCTGCCGATAATTGCAGCCTCGGCAAAAACATAGTCCGCATGCTCCTCTTTGATTTCAAGAAATTCCTGATAGAATTCGTTTTTATGTTTCATATCCTCATAGTCAACAAGCTGCTCTGTGAGCGAATCAACCTTCTTTTGCAGGTCTTCAACCTCTTTTGCAAGATCGGATGCTGACCTGAAAGAAACGGGAAGATGCGAAAGCTCTGCGGCAACATATGATGAAACGCGTGACAGCGGGCCGAAAACAACGCTTGTCACCTTTGTGAACGGAGAAGAACCGCTTCTTGAGGCAACGGCAAAAACCGAGCCTGCCAAAAGTGCGGCAGCGATAACTGCAAATATTTTAAATGCCGAGCTTTTCAAAAAGCGGATCATCGGGCATGCTCCTTAATCAGATATATTTCTTGTTGCCTGTTACGTTGAGAGTGTTGTTTTCAAGGCAGATGCCTGTGCCGTCTGCAACGCAGTCCAGCGGATTGTTTGCGATAAGAACGGGGATTTTTGTTTCTGCGGCGATGAGCTTATCAAGCCCTCTGAGCAGAGCGCCGCCGCCCGTGAGCATGATGCCGTGGTCAATAATGTCGGCGGCAAGCTCGGGAGGAGTTTTTTCAAGAGTTGATTTAACGGCGTCAACAATCTGAGTAACGATATCGGACATAGCCTCGCGGATTTCTTCGCTGGTTATGTCAACATTCTTCGGCAGGCCGTCCATGAGGTTTCTGCCCTTGATGTTAACCGTGCCCTCGCCCTCATAGGGATAGGCGGAGCCGATTTTGATTTTGATACCCACGGCGGTTCTTTCGCCGATGAGAAGATTATACTTTTTCTTGATATAAGAAATGATTGCTTCGTCGAAATTGTCGCCGGCAACCTTTGCGGAGTTTGCGGTAACAACCTCGCCGAGCGAGATAACGGCAACCTCTGATGTGCCGCCGCCGATGTCAACAACCATGCTGCCGGTTGCTTCGCTCACGGGCAGGCCTGCGCCGATGGCGGCTGCCATGGGCTCTTCGATGAGGCTGACATATTTTGCGCCCGCGCTCTTTGCGGCGTCATAAACAGCCTTTCTTTCAACCTCCGTAACGCCTGAAGGAATGCAGATGAGAACTCTGATTCTTGAGAAAGGAGTTCTTTTTGTTGTGCGCTTGATGAAAGACGCAATCATCTCTGCAGTTATTTCGAAATCCGCAATAACGCCGTCTTTAAGGGGACGGACCGCGGTTATCGAGCCGGGGGTTCTGCCTATCATTTCCTTTGCTTCCGTGCCGACGGCAACAACTCTGGGCGGGTTGCTCTTCTGGTCAACGGCAACAACGGAGGGTTCGCGGATAACAATGCCCTTGCCCTTAACGAAAACCAAGGTGTTGGCAGTGCCTAAATCTATACCGATATCCTGTGTAAAAAGCATATTATTATCTCCTTAAGGTAAATGGAATAATCCGAACCTGCCCGAAAGCGAGTCTTTTCGCCGCTTTTCGGAGTTTCGGTATTGAAAGGCGTCAGCCTTCCTGCAACCTCAACAACCAAAAATCGTCTGAAAATCTTTCGCTTTCGGGTCGAAGAATTTTCACGGAGAGGATTTTTGGTCAACCAAGGCATAAAACGGAGCAAATCCTTTGTGGATTTGCGAGTATTTTAACGATGGGTGAACGGAAATCAGTTGATGAATTCAATGGATTCGATAATGTCAGTGATTTCACCGAGGTCATCGTTCATGTTGCGGTCTGAGGTGATGCGGCAGGAATAAGAGTGATTGCCCTGCTCAAAGAAAATATAAGCAACATATGAAGAAGAGGGGTTGCCGCTTTCGGGTGTTGCGCCGTTATCGGGAACGAATACCGACATGAACTGAGCCTCGATATCGCCGATGGTGATGGCACTGTTTTCATAAACCGTGTTGTCATAATTGGTTTTCATAATGCTGAGGATTGAGTTTGTTGTTGCCATCAGGTCATCAACGGGAGTATCCTTCGCTTCGATAAAGAGGGCGTCGAGAGAGCCGTCTTTTGTAACGTTCATGCCGTTGAAGCTGTTTGCGTTTGACCAGCCGTTGGGAATAACAACTGAATATTCGTTGCATTCAACTCTGTTGCCGACAACGAGTGCGTGCTCAAGAGCAACGGGATTTGTGAGATATTCGCCGCCGTCGCCTTTAACGTTTCTGCCGTCTTCGTCGGTAACGAGAACGAGGAGGTTGCCTGCTTTGTCTCTCTGAATTCCGCCGTCTGCCTTTGTGACAGCTGCGAAGTTTTCGCCGGCGGCGTTTGTGATAACGGCTCCGTTTTTGAGCTTTGCCTTGCAGCCTGCAAAGCAGGTGAGAATAAGTATGATTGAAATTGAAAGAGCAAATATTTTTTTCATGTCAAAAATCCTTTCTTGTTGAAACTCAGCCGTTGAGGGCTTTGAATGCATTTTTGTTATTTTTATAAAGAGTTTTATAAACTGCATAGTTGCGGTCATAAACCTCTTTGTTTGCTTTGTTGGGAACAAAGGTTTTCTTTGCGGGAATGAGCGATTTTGCGTTTGAAACGCTGTCAAGCACGCCGAGACCGACTGCCATGATAACCGCCGCACCGACTGCGCCGACATTCTGCGGGCTGTCAACGGTTTCAACCGTTTTACCCGTAACGTCTGCAAGAATCTGGCATGTTACGTCGCTGAGTGCGCCGCCGCCGACGAAGCGAACAGTATCCGATGTTTTGATTTTCTTATCCTGAGTTTCGAGGAACCAGCGCATGTGCATGCAAACGCCCTCGATAACAGCCTTGATAAGCTCGGTTTTGCCAACCTCAAGGCTTATGTTGAAGAACATTCCTCTTGAATTCGGGTCTTCAAAGGGGCAACGGTTGCCGTGAAGCCACGGGGTGAAGATAACGCCCTGACTGCCTGCGGGGATTTCGTTGATAATCTTTGAAAGATAGTCATAAAGGCTTGTGTAAACCGTTTCGGTGGATTCCGCAACGTCTGTTTTGTTAAGGAAAATTCCGATTTCGTCAAGAGCAAGGTGGTCTTTGACCCATTCAAGGCACTTGCCTGCGGTTTCAAGCTCTGCAAAATAGTTGAAGCGGTCCTTCTGAGCGCCGACTATCGCCGCAATCATTGCCGATGCATCGACGATGCTCTTATCAACAACGGTTGAAACCCAGCCCGAGGTGCCGTTATAAATATGCGTTTCTCCCATGCCGACGCTGCCTGCGCCAACGCCGATGAGAGAAGCATCGCCGCCGCCGCCGAAAACGGGAGTTCCTTCCTTCAGACCGAGCTCCGAAGCCGCCTTCGCCGTCAGAGTGCCTGCCTTGGCTGTGCATTCGATAAGCTCGGGCATGTGGTCGGGATTAACGCCGAGAAGCTTGCAGATGGTTTTGCTGAAGCCTTCTTTGCCCTTGCGGATATCGTAAAGCAGAGTGCCGAAGGCGGAGTCGGGAGTCATAACGAATTTGTCGGTCATTCTGCAGATAAGATATTCTTTAACGTCAAGCCACTTATGAACCTTTTTGAAGTTTTCGGGTTCGTTTTCCTTGAGCCAGTTGTATTTCCAGACGGGGTCTTTAACGCTTGCGGAAACCGCGCCCGTGATGACAAGCGAGGGAATGAGCTTGAAGATGTTTGCGCCCGCAATCTGAATTCCGTTTGCCATGCCTTCTTTAATCTGCTTTCTTGCGCGCTGATCCATATAACTGAAAGCTCTGTGAACAGGCTTGCCGTTTTTATCAACAAGAACAAGACCCTGCATCTGGGAGCAGAAGGAAATGCCCTCAACCTGCTCGGGAGTCAAGTCGCATTTTTCAAAAACGGTTTTTGTTGTTGAGCAAAGAGCCTGCCACCATTCGTCGGGGTCCTGCTCTGCGCCGCCGTCGGGCATGATGTAGAGCTTATAGCCCTCCATCGCTGCGCTGATAAGCTTGATTTCCTTATCGATTTCAAAAAGACAGGTTTTAACGCCGGTGGTTCCTATGTCATAGGATATAACATGTTTTTTACTCATGAAGTCCTCCAGAATATTATATTATCAAAGAATTAATAAACTGTGAAAATTAAGTAACTTTTTATTCTTCGGGAATTTTGCAGCAGTCAATCCATTCCGCCGCGCGCGAGCATTCAAAAAGTTCTTCGCAGTTCAGTTCAACCGAGCTGCTTGCGCTGCCTGCCGCGGGAAAAACGCTTGAAAATCTCCGGAGCGAAATGTCAAGAAAAACCTCAACACCTTCGTTCACTGCGAACGGACAAACGCCGCCCACTGCGTGACCCACAAGCTCAATTGCTTCCTCAGGCGAGAGCATCTTTGCCTTGAAGCCGAATTTTTCTTTGAATTTGCGGTTGTCAACCTTGGCATCCCCTGCCGCAACAATGAGAAAGGCTTTGCCTTCGGGATTTTTGAAAGAAAGCGTTTTTGCTATTCTTACCGGGATAACGCCCACAACCGCCGCCGCAAGCTCAACCGTTGCCGAGGATTCGGTGTATTCGCGCACTCTGCCCCCGAAGCCGAAGCCCGCAAGATAATTGCGAACGGATTCAACAGACATTTATATCATTCCTTTAAAATGGGCATAGTTATACACTACTACCCTATTATAAAATTATTATAATATCTTCGCGCGCGAAATACAAGAGAAAAATATAAAAAAATAGCCCCGAACACACGGTTCGGGGCGGTAAATCAGATTTTTGACGGAGCAACGCGATGTTTTCTGTGAGTATGGTGCGGTTTCGGTTCGATATTGCCTGCCCTTGTAAGAGCGATTTTGGTCAGCACGGGGCCGAAAAGCTCATAGATGAGAACAGAGAACAAAACGATGTTTCTTATCATTGTTCCAACCTCGCCAAGCTCCATTGCGGTAACGGACATGCCGAGAGCAACGCCAGCCTGAGGAAGAAGCGTGATGCCGAGATACTTGGTTGTTTTTTTGTCGCATTTCATGAGCTTTGCGCTGCCGTATGTGCCGATATATTTGCCGAGAGAGCGGGCAACAATATAAGCCGCGCCGATTCCGACAATTGCAAGGTCGGTGAACACTCCGAGCTCAAGCTCCGCGCCGCTGAGAACAAAGAAAAGCGCAAAAAGAGGAACGGTCCATTTGTCTGTTTTTTCCATGATTTCCGCCGAAAAGTCGCACACGTTGCAGAACATTGTGCCGAGCATCATGCAAACGAGAAGAACGGAAAATCCGACGTGAACGCCGCCTATTTCAACCTTGACCATTGAAAGGGCAACGGTGAATATAACGCAGGTGATGGAAAGGGTAAGACGCTTGCTGTTGGAGTTGAAAAATCTCTCGAAAAGCGAGAAAAGAAGACCCATAACCAGACCGAGAAGCAGCGAAGCAACGATTTCGATAATCGGCTCAAGAACGATTGCGGTGAGGCTGAATTCGCCGTGTTCAACAGCCTTTGCGATGCCGAAAGAAACGGCAAAAATAATCAGACCGACAGCGTCATCGATAGCAACAATCGGCAAAAGCAAATCTGTCAGCTTACCTTTTGCTTTATATTGGCGGACAACCATCAGCGTTGCGGCGGGAGCCGTTGCGGCGGCAACTGCGCCGAGAGTGATTGCCATTGAAAGAGGCAGTTTTTCTTCGCCGAGAATAAAGTGAAGACCAATCAGAGCGGCATCAACGAGCAGCGTTGCAATAACCGCTTGGAAAATACCGATAAAGGTTGCGGTTCTGCCGAGCTGCTTGAGCTGAGAGAGCCTGAATTCGTTGCCGATTGCGAAGGCGATGAAGCCCAGCGCAACATCGGAAATGAGTTCGAATTCCTTAACGTTTTCAACGGAAGTGAAGCCCATTCCGTCAATTCCGAGCCTGCCGAGGCAGTAGGGGCCGATGAGAATGCCTGCAATGAGATAGGATGTTACCGAAGGCAGGCCGAGCGGCTTTGTTACTCGGGACATAAGCAGCCCCGCGCCAAGTGCAATCGAAATACAAAAAAGAGTTTCCATTATTATTTCGCCTTTTTTCTTTAAAAAATTTCCTCAATAGGTATATCACAACCAAAGAGTAAAGTCAAGAAATAATTATCTTAATTTGCTGAAATTTTGTCTTATTTCGTCTGTATTTCCCGTTGTCAGGTAAAAATCGTATTCAAACGGGCTGAAGCTCTTGAAAAGCATATCCTTTGTCAGCGCAATATATGAGGTGGGCGAATCCTGCGACGGGTCGGATTTTGTTGTTTCTCCTCTGCTGAAAACGCCTGCGAGGAATCTTGTTTCGTTCGGAACATAAAGACCGATGCCGAAGCTGTTGTCAAATTCGCCGATGAATGCCGACCAGTTTTCGCTTGAATTGAAGGTGGGATAGCCTGCATCGGGCCAGAAAATCAAAGAAGGTTCGATGGTCAGAGCATCGTTTGTCCAGGGCTTGTCGCCTGCATAATAAACAAATCGGTTGAGAGGTTCAACACAATAAAAGGCGGGCAGTTCCTGAGTTCTCGTTGTTTCAGGCAGATCCGAAAAATCAACAAATCTGCAGGAAACACGGAGCATTTTGTTTTCGATTGAATATGATGCTTCCATATAGGCGGGGGCGGCAAATTCCTTTGCCTTTGCCCAGTCGAGCGGGCGGCATTTTATGTAAATGGAATTTTCGTCGGTTCTGACATCAACGATTTTGCTGCTTTCGTTGAATTGGTTACCGCCCTGAACGGGGTTATAGCCCCACTGATTGCCCATGTATTCGCCGCACTCATAGCTGCCGCCGTTTGCGCCGTAGTAGGACTGCTGAACGAGCCTGCCCGTATCGTTGCGGTTGATGAGGTTAACGTTTTTGCTCAGAACCTCTGCGTTGTAGCGCTTGCCTGCATCTGAATCCACCTTGATTTTTCCGTTAACGCTGACGGCCTCAACGTTGGAGTCGAGGTCTTCCATATAGCTCAGCGCGCCGCCCCAGAGCAGGTCAACGCCTATTTTGAGGTTGTCGGCTTCGATATAAATTTCCTGAGCGGGTATTTCTCTGTTAAAGACGGAAAAGCCGCCGATGCTGATTTGAGCCGTTTCGCTGTTGAGAGGCTCAAAAGAAAGAGAATGAACGGCGTTCGCCTTTACTTTATCCAGGCAATTATCTATAAAAGAATAAAAAACGGCATTTTCGCCGGGTTCAAGGAAGAATTCTTCGCTTTTGTCGGCAGTGCCCGCGCGATAGCTTATTTCGCCCTTTATGTAAGAATCCGAGGAATAGCGGATGCCGAAATAGTTGAACCAATCACATGCAGGTCTTTCAAACTCGAGCGTTGCCTTGCTGCTGATGACCATGCCGTTTTCGCCGAAATCCCTGTGCCCGCTGAGCGTCATGGCTGCGCCCTCCCCGTTGAATGTTACCGTATCCGCAGAAAAACTGCCGTTTTTCACTTCAAAATCCGTGTCTGCTTCTGATGGAAGAAAGCTTATCGGATAAGTAAAAAATCCGAGAAGGAATGAGAGAATGAGGCTGATAATTTTAATCATTTCATCACCGCTTTTTTCTGAATATACTGTAATTATAACATGAACAACCGATAAATTCAATTGACTAAAATATATTGCCGTGTTAATATTATTGAGTAAAATCTGTTTGTGAGGATTTGCATATGAAAAAAGAAACGGGTGCAAGGCTCGAAAAATGGGATATACTCAAATTTATCCTTATGTTTCTTGTTGTTATGGGTCATATCGCCGACCTTTATGTGAAAGACTCTTCGGCAATGAGAACTCTCTATCTGGCGGTTTATACCTTCCACATGCCGCTGTTTATTTTTGTTTCGGGTCTGTTTTCAAAAACAACCGTCAACCAAAAAAGAAAAGACAGGATTTTCGGCTACTTTGTGCTTTATGTTGCAATCAAGCTGATTTTCTGGCTTTATTACGGCATTGCGCGCGGCGAATGGTCGTTCAGCCTTTTCACCGAAGGAAATCTGCCGTGGTTTATGCTTGCGCTGTTCGTTTTTGCGCTTGCAACGGTTTTTCTCAAAGATTTTTCGCCGAAATATGTGCTTGTTTTCAGCGTTCTGCTTGCCTGCGTTGCGGGCTATGACAGCGAAATCAGAAGCTTTCTTTCGCTTTCAAGAATAATCGTGTATTACCCGTTCTATTATCTCGGCTATCTGGCGGATGCAAAAAAAATCGAAGAATTCAGCAGAAAAAAATCCGCAAAAGCCGCATCCGTAATCATAGTTGCGGCGATGATAACCGTTGCAGTTCTGTTTGGTGAAAAGCTCTATTGGATGCGCCCGCTGTTCACGGGGCTGAATCCTTTTGCGGCGCTCAAAGACTATGAAAACTTCGGTTTTCTTCTGCGATTGGCGCATTATGCCGTTGCTGTGCTGATGTGCTTCGCGGTTATCGTTCTGACCCCGCAAAAAACGCCTTTTGCCTTTGTGACAAGGCTCGGCAGAAGCACTCTTTCAATCTATGCTTTTCATTATATATTAATTTACATTCTTTACAATCATCTCGGCGTCGGCAAAATCTTTGCGGGGATATCGCCCGAAAACGGCGCGTGGCTCGGCTTGATTCTTGTAATCCCGATTATGCTTGTATGTTCTCTTTTCGAAAAACCGCTTGCGATGCTCGCTTCACCAAAAAAGAAATAAAACACAAAGCCAGCAGTCTTCGGACTGCGGGGTTTTCTGTTGATATTCAGCTGAGTTCGGGAATGAATGCTTCATGAATTGCGGCAACCGCCTTGTCAGCCTCAGCGATGTCGATAAGAACGGAAATCTTGATTTCGCTGGTTGCAATCATCTGAATGTTAACGTCGCTCTCAAAGAGGGCTTCAAACATTTTTGCGGCGATGCCGGGGTGGGATTCCATGCCTGCGCCGACAACGGAAACCTTTGCAACGTTGATGTCAGTGAGGATTTCAAGACCTGCAACGAGGTCAAGCTCACCGAGAACTGCAAGGGTGTCATCAAGATGTGACTTCGCTGTGGTGAAGGTGATATCTTTTGTGTCGCCTCTGCCGACAGACTGGAGAATGATGTCAACATTTATGTTTTTGGCAGCAAGCTTGCCGAAAATTTTATAAGCGATTCCGGGAACGTTGGGAACACCGATGATTGAAACACGGGCAACATCCGTGTCCTTTGTAACACCTCTGACGAGCATTTTTTCCATATTAGCTACCTCCTTGACAATTGTGCCGGGTGCGCGGACAAGGCTTGAAAGCACCTCGAGCTTAACATTATATTTCTTTGCCATTTCTACCGAACGGTTGTTGAGAACCTGAGCGCCGAGGGTTGCAAGTTCAAGCATTTCGTCATATGTGATTTCGCTCAGCTTGATTGCGCCCTTGATTTTTCTGGGGTCTGCGGTGTAAACGCCTTCAACGTCGGTATAAATCTGGCAGCGGTCCGCATGCATTGCGGCTGCGATTGCAACGGCGCTTGTGTCTGAGCCGCCGCGGCCGAGGGTTGTTATGTCGTCATATTTGTTGAGGCCCTGGAAGCCTGCAACGATAACGATGTTTTTCTTTGCAATCTCCATCTTGATGCGGTCGGCATTGACCTTTTTGATTCTTGCCGAGCCGTGAACGGAGTTGGTTGAAAAGCCTGCCTGCCAGCCGAGGAGCGAGCAAGCGGAATAGCCGAGGCTTTCAATAGCCATTGCGAGAAGAGCAATTGAAATCTGCTCGCCCGAAGCGAGAAGCATATCCATTTCTCTCTTTGAGGCGCTGGGATTGATTTCCTTTGCCTTTTCGATAAGGTCGTCAGTTGTGTCGCCCTGAGCGGAAACAACAACAACAACGTCATTGCCTTCCTTGTAAGAATCCGTAACGATTCTTGCAACGTTCATTACTCTTTCGGCGTTTGCAACGGAGCTGCCGCCGAATTTCATAACAATAAGTGCCATATATTGGAACCTCCGTAGAATAAAATACAGTTGAATGAAAAGTGAAAAATGAAAAATCAAGGGGCTGCGCCGCTTTTATATATTGGGTACGGGTGAAACCCGTCCTTAATTCTTCATTATTCATTATTAATTTTTCATTGATTAATAGTCAGTGATACGAATAACAGCCTCGATATTTGCTTCGCTTACCTGAGCAAGCTTATCGGCAAGCTCCTTCTCGGAAAGCATATCTGTTACAAATGCGATTTCGCCGTCGGGTGCGTTATCTCTTGTGAGCATCTTAACAGCGCCGAAGAGGTTGTTGATATGAGCGAGAGCAACTGCAGCGTCGTCTGTTGTTGCTCTGATATATACCGAAGAAACGCTTTCTTCAAAATCGGCAACGTAGCCGGGCTCGCTGTCCTGCCAGCCGAAGAACTTCTTGCGCTGCATATGC
>JAZLCS010000019.1:0-19674 GCA_045614385.1 Acutalibacteraceae bacterium
AGAAGCAAAGGTCGGCGGCTTCATGAAAGGCGTTTGCCATGCAGATCCTCAATATGACCTGCTCAACGAAGCAGGCATTGAATGGTTCCGCGATGACATTCCCTTTCCGTTCGACAAAAACGGCAAAATTTCAAAGCGCTATAAAAATTGGAAAAAAGAATGCAAGGAATATGCCGAAAACGGCATAAGGATCTTCGGTATAACTCCCTATCCCGATGATTACATGGAATACGGTCTTGACCCGCGCGACCCCGAAGACAGAGAAGAAATTCAGGAAATCGCAAGATTTTATGTTGAAGACCTTAAAGGCATAGTCGGTGCATTCCAGGTCACCAATGAAATGGGTGTTGACCGATTCACACTTCCTCTCACTCTTGACGAAGCGGCAGAATTCATCGGCATGCAGCTTGAAGCGATGTATCCGATAAGAGGCGATGTTCTTCTGGGCTACAACCTCGGCGGACTCTCAATACTCGAGCTTCCGTTTAAAATGATGAAATATCACAAATACTGCGACTATGTAGGTCTTGACATGTATCTCGGCTGCTTTGAGAATGTTCTTAAAAATGCCGATCAATACATAACCATTCTTAATTTTGTCAGAAGAGTCACAATGAAGCCCGTTATCCTCTGCGAATTCGGTTACATAGGATACGGAGAACCGAAAACCGAAGAAGAGAAAACCGCTATTCTTAAAACCTACGGTTTCAGCAGCGAAGCAGATGCTATCGAAAACATCGACGAATTCATTGATGAACTTCCTGAAGAAATGAAGGAAGAAATTGTTGAAGATTACAGCGACAGAACTCCCGAAGAACGCGCAGACCTTATTTTTAACGGCGAATATTCAAACCATCTTTATTGCGAGCTTGCAGAAGGTGTCGGCCTATACGGATTTGAACACACACCCGAAGGTCAGGCTGATTTCTATGAATATATCATCCCCAGAGTAATGGAAGTTGACTATGTTATCGGTATGTTCGTTTACTGCTGGGGAGACAGCGACAGCTGCTATGTCTGCGGTCAGACAGACTGCCCTGTTGAAACAGGCTGGGGTCTCGTTGACGGTAAGGGAAATCCCAAGCCCTCATATTATGCAGTTAAAGAAGCATATACTTCTTATGTTCCCATCGCTGACAGAATAAAGAACAAAATCAACGGCGTAAAAGAATATATTGACGAAACAATAGTAGAATTAAAAGAACTTTTCTCTGCATAAAAACCACGGAGCTGTCCTATAAAGACAGCTCCGTTCAATTTATATTTTGACAACAGTGATATCATGTGATAAAATGCAGATAATAAGTATAAAAGAAGGAATTTATATGTTTGATTATTTCAGAGTTGCGTGCGCCGTACCCGATGTTGAGGTTACGGATGTCGATTTCAACGTTGCACAGATGCTCGGTTACATTGAAAAAGCTCAGATTGAAAAGGTTGACTTGCTTGTTTTTCCCGAACTCGGAATAACGGGCTACACCTGCGCTGACCTTTTCTTTCAGCAATCGCTGCTTAAAGCCGCTCTTTGCGGTATCAGAAAAATTGCGGCTGAAAGCAACGGTATAAACACGGTTATTGCGGCAGGCACGCCGATTGAAATTGACGCAACCCTCTATAATTGCGCCGTTATTATTGCCAACGGCAAAATTTGCGGAATAGTGCCCAAAACCTTTATCCCCAACCACGGAGAATTCCAAGAAAAAAGGTGGTTCGGCTCCGGCGCAGACTTGGAAAAGACGTATATCAGCTCAAAGCTTTTGGGCTTTGATGACGAATATGAAATACCCGTAGGCAGCCTTGTTTTTGACGCAAGCGGCGTTAAAATCGGTTTTGAAGTCTGTGAAGACTTGTGGGCTCCTCTGCCGCCAAGCACAGCTCTCTGTCTTTCGGGTGCAGAAATCATCGCAAATCTTTCTGCAAGCAACGAAACGGTCGGCAGCCGCTGCAGCCGCACACAGCTTATAAATAATCAGGCATCAAAAAGTATTTGCGGATACGCTCTCTGTTCAGCAGGCAGGCTTGAATCAACAAGTGACATTGTTTTCAGCGGTCACAGCATCGTCTCCGAGTGCGGCACGGTTGTTGCCGAGCAGAAAAAACAAATTTCAAGCGATTATATGATAATCAGCGATATTGACCTTGGCAAAATCCGTCATGACAGAATGGGCAACACAACTTTTGCAGACAGCAAGGCTTTTTGCACTATGAAGGATATTATCACAGTTGAACTGCCTGTGTGGGCATCGGAAGCATGCGGAGAATATGCCGACATTAAAAAGCTTCCTTTTATTCCTTCAACAGAAAAAGAACGCATCGACAGATGCAACTCCATTTTTGCAATTCAGGTTGCGGGGCTCAAAAAACGCCTTGCAAAAACCGGCTGCAAGCCCGTTATCGGCATATCGGGCGGTCTTGATTCAACTCTTGCCCTGCTTGTCAGCGTACAAGCGATTAAAGAGCTCGGCAAACCCGCAACTGATGTTGTCGGCATAACCATGCCCTGCTTCGGCACGACGGACAGAACGCATAACAACGCTCTTTGCCTGATGGAATCTCTCGGAATCACAAGCAAAGAAATAAATATAAAAGATGCTTGCCTTCAGCATTTTGAGGATATCGGTCAGAGCGAAAACAACTATGACCTCACATATGAAAACGCGCAGGCAAGAGAAAGAACACAGGTTCTCATGGACTACGCCGGCAGAATCGGCGGCATAGTTATAGGTACGGGCGACATGAGTGAATCCGCTCTCGGTTGGTGCACATATAACGGCGACCATATGAGCATGTACGGCGTTAACTCAGGCATTCCGAAAACGCTCATCCGATGGATTATTGACAGCCTTATCAAAAGCGGTTATTTTGCCGAAAGCACAGAATATCTGACCGATATTGTCAATACTCCCATAAGCCCTGAGCTTCTTCCTCCCGATGCCAAGGGAGAAATTGCTCAGCAGACAGAAAGCATCGTCGGTCCGTATGCGCTTCACGATTTCTTTTTATACAATATTATCCGTTACGGCTTTGAGCCTGATAAAATTTTTATGCTTGCAAAAAAAGCTTTCTCGGATGATTTTGATGATGAAACCATTCTGAAATGGCTGAAAACCTTTTACAGGCGCTTTTTTACACAGCAGTTCAAACGCAGTTGTGTGCCTGACAGTGTGAAAATAGGCTCAGTCGGTCTTTCTTCCAAAGGCGACTGGAGAATGCCGAGCGATGCAAGTGCATATATCTGGCTTAAAAAACTCGATGGAATAGTATAATTTAATATTGCTCACCTGAATTTTATAAAACAAAAATTTGGGTGAGTGTTTTTTTGCTTTTTGGCGAATAATGGGTGAAAGTGTTAACACGGAGGTGTTCTGATGGACAACGGTGAAAGTAGCTACCGCCGTTTTCTTGACGGAGACGAAAGTGCATTCGGGGAGCTCCTCGATATGTACAGCGAAAATTTAATATTCTTCATTAACCGCTATGTCGACAATGTTGCAATTGCTCAGGAGCTTTCTGAGGATGTTTTTGTTGAGCTTCTTATTCACAAAAGAAGATATAACTTTAAAAACTCTCTGAAAACCTACATATTCACAATTGCTCGCAACAAAGCAGTCAGTTACGTGCGCCGCACGGTACGCAGACCCGAATATGCCTATGAATATATTGAAGATGAGGCGGATAAGAAAAGTCTTGAGGATGAATTTCTCAAAAAAGAGCAGGTGCGAGAGCTTCATGAGGCTCTCGGCAGGCTGAATAACGATTATAAAACCGTGCTTCACCTGATATATTTTGAGGATATGAGCTATGACGAAGCGGCGAAAGTTATGAAGAAAAACCGCAAACAAATCGAAAATCTGGTTTACAGAGCAAAACAGGCTCTGAAAAAAGAACTTGAAAAGGAGGCGAAGCACCCGTGAAAAGCAGAGAAAAATATCAGGCAAGCATCTTTGCAAAAAGGGACGCTTTGCTTGCAAAACGCAGGAAAAGAATCTCTCAAACCGCCGCGGCGTTGAGCATTGTTATCTGCTTTGCCGCTGCCTTTGCGTTTCTTCCTCAGAGGTTCGGCAAAAAGCTTGACAGCGAAGTTTTTCCGCAGATAACGGACAATGCCGCAACAGAGTCAGAAACATACGCGCAGGCGTCAGAAGATTCTTATACTTTTTATTCGCCTTATGAAGTCACCGTCTCTGCGGCAAAGGACAGCACAAAAAAAGCTGTTGCCGCCGCAACAAAACCTATCGATGAAGATTCGGTTGAGATAACACAAATACATTTGCCGAATCAGCAAACAGAAATTGCTAAGCAAGCGGAAGAAACCACAGCAAAGGGTTTTGGCGGACTCAGACCCGAACAATTCGCATACGGAGACCAAGTAGTCGCAGTATATACAAGACCTGAGGGTGCGCCCGATTATACTTCTGAGGAAATCGCAGAGAAAGCAAAAACCTATCTTTCCGATGACCTGGCGGCCGAAATTATCGATAAGCACACAATGGTTACCGTAAGACATTTTGCAACACCACCCGATTATTACGTGGTCTGGTTTTATACGGACAACAAGCAAATCAAGGTCACACTCAATTCCGAAAATCTTGACCTTATAGAAAAGGAAGAAATCTCGCTTTCAACCGAAGAAGAAATCCGAACCACGCCCGCATATATTCCAACAACGGCAAAATCAGCAATGACAGCTGCATTGCCGGCTTATATACCCGAATAAGTTAAACGGCGGGAGCAAGCCCCCGCCCTACACTGCAACTGTTGTATAAAGGGGGAACAAAAATGAAAAAAGCAGTTGTTATTCTGTTGGCGTTCGTTATATCGTTTTGTCTGTTTGCATGCGACAGCAGCGTTAACAGCGAAGTCATAAGCAAAGTCACCGAAAAAATAGCCGAAACAATAATGGAAACCGTTGCCGAATCTGCATACAACGTTGTGATAAGCTTTGTTGACGATACTTCTCTTACTGCATTGTTAACGCTATCGGAAGCAAAAGAGGTTGCCGAAATAATCAGCAACGGTGAAAAGAAAAAAGAAGAAGTAAATCCTGACTGCTTAACGGAATATAAAATAAACGTTAACGGCGAAGAATACACATACCATTCTTCCTGCGGCACACTTCAGAGCAAGCAGGCAGACGGATATATCATAATCGAGCTGACTGAAGCAAACAAAGAAAAGCTCAACAGCATCATCAACAGCAACATAGCCTGTATTGATTTTTGCGAAGAACCCGACACAACTTCGCCCGAAATTGTTTCAGATTCGGTTGAAGATTTGACTTTTGTGAATGATGTATGTCTTGACATAAGCGGCACACCGATGTATGCAACAACCGCAACGGCAGATTTCGGCTTCAGGCTGTTTAAAGAAGCGTTGAGCGAAGAAACAAATGCACTCATCTCCCCCGCCTCGGTAATCACCGCGCTGACCATGGCGACAAACGGCGCGAAAGGTGAAACTCTGAAAGAAATCGAAAGCCTGCTCGGCATGGATCTTAAAACGCTCAACAGTGCATTTGCCAAGGATAAGATAAACGGCGAAGCTGTTAAAAGCGCAAACTCCGTTTGGATAAGAAAAAACGCGGGGCTTAAGGTTAATCAAAGCTTTATTGACACAAACCAAAAGAATTTCGGTGCTGAAATATTCACCGAAAGATTTGACGGCAATACACTCAATAAAATTAACGGCTGGGTGAGCGACAATACGGATGGCTTGATTGAAAATATGCTCAATGAAATTCCCGCCGATGCCGTTATGTATCTTATCAATACAATTCTTTTTGATGCTGAATGGGAATATAAATACAGCGCAGCCGATGTTCGCGAAAACCAGGCCTTCACTTCGGAAAGCGGCAAAAAACAAACCGTAAGCATGCTGTTTAACGAAGATGCAACGAGTGATTACAATAATTTCAAACTCGGCAAAACCGAAGTGGTTATCAAGGATTACACAAACGGATATTCCTTTGCTGCAATGCTGCCGAACGAAGGCGTTTCTGTCAGTGATGCAATATCAAGCTTCTCGGGCAACGACTTTGTGAACGCCGTAACAAAAAGAATAAATTCAAAACCAATGTACGGAATACATTATCTCAAAACTTATATTCCGAAGTTTGAATTTGAATGCAGCTTTGATTTCAGCAATATTCTGAAAAAGCTCGGCATGCCGACTGCATTTGACAGCAACAAAGCGGATTTCAGCAACATGGCGGCATCACCCGCGGGCAATATTTTTATCGGGCGCGTGGGACATAACACACATATCATGCTCAACGAAAACGGAACAAAAGCAGGCGCGGCAACATATGTTGAGATGAAGTGTGGGAGTATGGCAGAACCGCCGAATTACCGTGAACTGCGTTTTGACAGACCGTTTATTTATGTTATATTTGAAACAAACACGGGTCTGCCGCTGTTTATAGGAACTGTAAGGGAATTTTAATATGCACTAACGGGTCAATGCAAACTGCATTGACCCGTTAGTTTCATTTATTATATTTATGATTTTTGATAACGTCCTTGGCAATATAAATCGGTCTGCCCTTGGTTTGAATATAGGTTCTTGCGATATATTCTCCGATGATGCCGATACTTAAAAGCTGAATTCCGCCAAGAAACAGGATGAGCACAACTATTGTTGCATAGCCCGCAACATCGATGCCGAAAGCAAGCTTTTGTATAACAACCGCAAAAAGATAAATCACCGATAAAAGTGAGGCAAGAAGTCCGATAATCGTTGCAATTCGGAGCGGTGCGGTTGTGAAAGCGAAAATACCTTCAAGCGCATATTTAAAAAGCTTCCAGAATGACCATTTTGAGCTTCCCGTTGCTCTTTCTTCAACTTCATAGGGAATAAACTTTGTGTTGAAGCCTACCCAGGAAAACAGACCCTTTGAAAAACGGAAATATTCATCCATTTCAAGAATTGCTTCAACCATTGGTCGTCGGAAAGTTCTGAAATCGCTTGCGCCCTGAATGAACTCAGTATCCGAAAACTTATTTATTAGCTTATAAAAACCGTCTTTGAAGAAAACAAGCAACTTGCTTTCTTTTCTTGTATCCTGAAATGCGGCAACGCAGTCATACTCAGGCTCGGCATCAAGGGTTTCAACCATACCCAAGGCAATTGAAGGCCTTTGCTGCAAATCCGCATCGATTATTGTTACATAATCTCCCTCGGACTCCTTGAGACCCGCATACATTGCGGACTCCTTGCCGAAATTCCTTGAAAAATTGACTATTTTGACAGGAACATCACCTTCACAGAGCTTTTTAAGCTCTTTAAAAGTGCCGTCTTTACTGCCATCGTTAACAAAAACAAGCTCATAGTCAAAATCAACGCCTGCAAAATCATTTTTTACTGCCTCGTAAAACAAAGAAACATTTTTTTCTTCGTTATAACAAGGAACAACAAGTGAAAGTTTCATTTAAGACACTCCGTAATCAGATATTTGCCGCTTTTTTGATATCCTCAACTCTGTCTGTCTTTTCCCAGGGAAGGTCGATATCCGTTCTGCCGATATGACCGAGAGCCGCAACCTGCTTGTAGATAGGTCTTCTGAGGTCAAGAGCCTTGATAATTCCGGCAGGAGAAAGGTCGAAGAGCTTGTTGACAATTTCGGAAATCGCGCTGTCGGCAATCTTGCCTGTGCCGAATGTATCAACAAAAACGGAAACGGGCTGTTCAACACCGATTGCATAAGCGAGCTCAACCTCGCACTTCTTTGCAAGACCTGCGGCAACAATATTCTTGGCAACATAACGGGCTGCATATGCAGCAGAGCGGTCAACCTTTGTGGGGTCTTTGCCGCTGAATGCGCCGCCGCCATGGCGTGCATAGCCGCCGTATGTATCAACGATGATCTTTCTGCCTGTAAGACCGCTGTCGCCCTGAGGGCCGCCGGTTACGAATCTGCCTGTGGGATTTATGTGATACTTTGTGTTTTCATCAAGCATATCTGACGGAATAGTTGTTTTGATAACCTTTTCAATTATGTCCGCTCTGATCTGTTCAAGAGAAACTTCGGGAGCATGCTGAGAAGATATAACAACAGTGTCGATTCTGACGGGATTATTGTTTTCATCATATTCAACCGTTACCTGGCTCTTGCCGTCGGGGCGGAGATAGCCGAGAGAGCCGTCATTGCGAACTTCGGTAAGCTTTGCACAAAGCTTATGTGCAAGAGAAATCGGGAGCGGCATAAGCTCGGGAGTTTCGTCGCATGCAAAGCCGAACATCATGCCCTGATCGCCCGCACCGAGTCTGTCAACACCCATTGCAATATCACCCGACTGCTTATCAAGAGCTGTCATAACAGCGCAGGTGTTGCAATCAAAGCCGTACTCAGCATTATTATAACCGATTTCGTTAACGGTTTCTCTGACAATTTTGGGAATATCAAGCTCCGCAGTTGTTGTTATTTCACCCATAACAAGAACCATGCCTGTTGTGCAGCAGGTTTCGCAGGCAACTCTGCCCATAGGGTCCTGAGCCATGATGGCATCAAGAACAGCATCCGAAATCTGGTCGCAGATTTTATCGGGATGGCCGCCTGTTACGGATTCCGATGTGAAAAAGTAATTTGCCATTTTTTCTAACCTCTTTTTAATAATACTATCAACGTTCAGTCCTAAAAAATACCCGCCTAAGTGCTTCAGGCGGGCTAAAACACCTTATTTTTCGGCTTTAATGCCGCAGGATTTAGCACCTTGCATAACACAGGTTGCCGGGCTTCAAAGGGCCTGTCCCTCAGCCACTCTTAATAAGGACATATTCTATTGACATCTTATTATATAACGGTTGTCGAGGTTTGTCAATATTTTATTCTTGGCAAATGCTGTTAACCGTTACATAGTAAATATGCGGTGCATAAGACGGTGTATTATTAAAGATAACCGAACCGTCGTTTGAGAATACTATTGTGTTCTCCCCCGCCTCGAGTTCAACATTAAGCGTTGCGGTTTTAACCGTATCCCAGCTATAAGTATTGCGGCACCAGAGAGTCTGCATTTTGCCGCCTGACTCAACGGTTATATAACGCTCGATAAGGTCAACATTATAGCTGTGAACGCCGCCTTCATCGTTGTTTGCATAAGCAACCGTCATACGGTAGCTTCCCGATTCGTTAACATTAACATTGAATACGGCTTTGCCGCCCTCAGATGAAATGCCCTCAACATGGTCTTCAACTAAAACCGCACTGCCCGAAAGCAGCATTTCGCTTGCGAGTATTTTGTTTGATGCACAGGTTGCAGCATAATCCGTTATGCGGCAGTCAATATCTTGCGAAATTGGAAAATCAATGTAGTTAAGACCTCTGCGAAGATAAACAAGCGAGCTTCCGTCGGTATGGGCAAGGGCACCGTCAACATAAACATCTGTTTCAATGCCCGTTTCCATTACATAAGTTCCGTCATAAGGAGCAATTGCAAGAAACGATTTGTTATATTCCGTTGTTCTGTCGCCATCCTTGAGAACGGTTATTTCCGCACTGTTATTTCGCTTTGACACAAGCATGCTGTCAACAACAAAAGTTCCGTTTTTGTGAGCAAGAGTTATCGAGTGTTCTCCCTTTTCAAGGTGACGGCTAAGGGTCATTTTATCGGTATATTCACTCTTGATGGTGTTCGGGAAAGAAATTTCCTCCGATTTGCCGTCAAGAGTCATAATCGCCTGAGTATCCTTGCGGTCATCGGGAGTTACGCCGTCGTTGGAGTTGCCGTAAATCAAAGAAAGGTCATAATATCCGCTCTCGGGAACAGTGAACGACACCGTTACCGCATCACCTTCACGCTCAAGGCCGCCAACCATGCCGTTTTGCTGACCTGTTGTTGCATAGGCGCTGTCATAGGTATAAGAATAGCCTGAAAGAGCACCTTCTTCAAATTCATATCGAACGGGTAGACTGCCGTTGAAATAATCCTCCTTATCCTCCTCGGCCTCGGTGATTATAACATGATAAACCGCTGTTGGGTCGGGGTTATCAATATCAACGCGGAGCCTTCCGAAAACAGATGTTGCCGTATATTCGCTGACGGTTATCGGCGAATTCACGATGCCGCTGATACCCTCAAAATAAACACATTCTATTTTTACGCTCACTTTATTGCCGAGATTGGTTTTATTGAGGTTCTTGAATGAAACACCGCTTGTGTAATCACAGCCGCCGCAGATAACTTCGATTTGCTCCTTATCTTCAGTAATTGAAGCTATACCGTTAAATCCTTTGTAATGAAATCTGTCAAAATTATATTTGATAACATTTGCAAAATCCGCGTGAAGAACATCAATAACATCCGAGGCTAACAAATCGCCTTCCATATCGGCATACCAGCGGTAAAGCCACCAGTTTGAATTCGGGCAGTTGTTATCAGCCGCAGTATCGCAAAGATTATTTGCAAGACGCCAGTAAGCAACATTTGCATAAACGCCCGATTTCTCAATGTTCACAACATATTTGAGCATATCTGCAGGCGCACCGCATTCATACATCGTACCGTATTCGGTGATTATAATCGGCATTTCGGATAAGCCGAGGTCTTTTTCAATCTGCCTGTATTCGTCAACATGATCCTGCCAATAGAGAGATGATGTTTCGCCGAGCTCATGATAAATCATAATATCGGGCAGGCAGTTATTAGTCTTGCACCACCCAAGGAAATGGCGGATTTCATAGGCATCGTAATCGCAATAACCGGGTCCGCCGATAACGGCATCAGGGTCAATAGAACGAATAAGATCGCAGGTTTCTTTCCACGCAGAATAGAAGCGGAGCTTTGCCTCATCATCAAACATCATCCATGTGCCGTCTTCGGAAGGAGTGCCGAACCAGACTGCATTATCAGCCTCGTTATAGGGACAGTAAACAAGCCTGTCGGCGTATTCTTTATCTTTGAGAGCCGTTACTTTTTCTGTTACAAGAGGATGAAATCTTTCGTCAACAAACTTCTCGCAATCATAATCGCCTGATTTACGTAAACTCTCTATCTCCTGCCAACAATAATACCATGTATCAAAACTGTCCTGAAGATAAACGGTTATATAGTCACAGCCTTCAAGCATTTGCGCCGCCTCGTCAACATCGCCTATGGGGTGCTGCAAGCCGCCGATAACTTTTTGCGAAACGCTTGAAACATCAATGCTTTCAACCATCGCCGCATCGGGCACGCCGTTTTGCGCAATGCCGTAAAGATATCCCGCCGCCCTGCTTGAAACCTCACCCATTCCTCTTGAGGCATCAACCTCAAGAGTCGGTCTGAAGGCATAAGGAATCCCTTCCGAAAAAAGAGTAAGCGCCGTTATCAGGCTCATTATAAAACTGAATATTTTAGTCATAAGAAATCCTTATTCAATATATTTTTCAACAAATTCAAGCACCTTTGCCTCATATGCCGCGCTGTTTTTAGGATAACTTTCCGCATGACCCGCGCCTTCAACAACAAGCAAATCTTTGTCTGCACTCGAACAAGCATCATAAAGCTCATAAACCATATGCGTGGGCACAAAAGTATCTATACTGCCGTGAATAAAGAGCATGGGAACCTTTGCATTCTTAACCGATTCAAGAGGATTGGCTTCCTTAAATTCATAGCCCGAAAGCTTTTTATTGATTTTGTTTGCAAGGCTCATCACGGGAGCGATTATGCTCTTCATTGAACCCACATTACTCATGAATTCATCATAAGCCGAGGTATAGCCGCAATCCGCAACGATAAACTTGACCGACTCGGGAAGCCTGCCGCTGCCGCTCATCATTGTAACGGTTGCACAGCCCATCGAAATGCCGTGAAGAATAATCTGAATATCGCTTCCGAATTTTTCGGTAAGATAATCAAGCCATCTGAGGCAGTCCGGGCATTCATGATATCCGAAGCCGATATATTTGCCGTCGCTTTCGCCCGATGCCTGATGGTCAACAAGAAAAACATTATAGCCCTTGTCGTGATAAAATTTAACTATCAGCCCGAATTCGCCTTTGCCGCAGTTTCGGTAACCATGGCTGCAAAAAACATAAACATTGCTCGGCTTTTCGGCAGGGAGAAGATAGCCTTTAAGACGCTGCATCTTTGCGTTTATTATTTCAAATTCTTCAAAATCCTGAGAATCAAACCAAACCTGTCTTTCGTCAGGGATATCTGTTTGGGTCAGCCCCGATTCACCGGCAAACATAGTTCCCAGTTTAGGCGCAAGCTTTGCGTTACGCCCCATAACCTCATAAAAGGTCAGATAGCTGACAGCACCAACCAAACCGGCTGCAATACCTGCTGTTTTTATCAATGCCGATACTTTCTTTTTCATGCTCTCTCCTCCTATAGTATTTGTATATTTTCAGTTTATCAAATATTTCCTTTTATTGCAATAATATTTTCAAAAAGCATGTCATCATTCTCGTTCATATAAAAAACACCCGATTTCGTATTGAAACCGGGTGTTGATTGGTTTATGCAGTTTCTTTGAGTTCTCTTTCAAGCCAGATGCAACCGATATCCATTGCGTTATAGATACCCTTGCGCTCTGCCTTCTTAACAATCTTATCTTTCATTCTGACATCGGGGTCGGTATTGACAAGCTGAACAACAACTCTGTCAGCAACCTCAACGCCGTTGACCTCACGGGTGCTTGTTATCTGCATTATAACAACATAAGGGTCTGACATGAAGCCGTAATAAATTGTTTTGCCATTTCTGACAAGAGGCCTGCCCTTATACATAAGAAACTTGTTTTTCTTTGCCACAGTATCACTCCTCCAAAATCACTTTATTCCGAGATAACACTTAACCATTGCTTGAAGAAGTTCATCTCTGTCGAGCCTTCTGACAAGGCTGCGTGCGTTATTGTGCGTAGTTATATAGGTCGGGTCCTCGGAGAGGATATAGCCGACAATCTGGCTGATTGAGTTATAACCCTTTTCGTTCAAAGCCTCATAAACGGCGAGAAGATTTTTCTTCATCTCAACCTCATTTTCATCCTTGATCGAAAATTTTATTGTTTTATCAGTCATTTCGGTCACCTCCGTTACCAAATATTATATAACAATATTTCAAATAAAACAAGTGTTTTTTGTAAATTAATGCTTTTGCCCGAAATTATGCTCTGAGCGTTACTCCGATATTGCCGAGATTTGCAAGAACGGTATCAATCCAGCCCTGAACCTCTTCCATTTCGAGAGTTCTGTCCATAGCCGAGAATACAAGGCGGACAGCGATACTCTTCATGCCGTCTTTTTCGTAGGTATCAACAACCTTTGCGCTTTCAAGCTCTGCAAGGTTAAGCGATTCCCAGCAAGCTTCAAGGTCCGAATACTTGGTGTTTTCCGCAAGCACAAGTGAAAGGTCATACCAGGTTGACTGCTGAGTGCTGGGCTCACGGAACTTGATTGCGTTTGCATCAAGTGAGCTGAAGATATCCATATCTATTTCGAAGCAAACGGCAGCTGCTGTTTTATCGAGCTTTGCACGGTTTGCGGGATGCATTGCACAGAGAGTGCCGACCTTAACGCCGTCAATGAGAATTTCGGCTGTGTTCTTCGGATGCTGCCAAGCATGCTCGGGAGCAATCTTATTATATGCGGCTTTCTTCTGCTTGATTTCGCCGATAATGCTGTTGATGATTTCAACCGCCTTGAGATAGATAGCCTTTTCATTACCGCTCTTATCATAGATAACGGCACCAAGGCGTTTTCTTTCGTTTGCAAGGCCGTTTTCATCTGTTCCGTCAACAACTCTGCCGATTTCAAAAATGCCGTATTTATCAGCAAAATCCTTGTTTTCCTGAGCCATAACAAGAAGAGTGGGGAGCATTGAGTTACGGAGAATACCGTTATCGGAGTTTTCAATGTTGAGAACCTTAACGTTATCTTCAACCTCGATGCCGAGCTTCTTGAACTTTCTTCCGTCGCACCACACATAGGAATGAACCTCGTGGAATGCATACTTCTTAACAAGGATATCCTTGATTTCGGTATCTTCAAGCCTTGCATAATCGTTGGGAACAGGCTTGAGAGGGCTGTTTGTGGTTTTGATTTCGAAGTTATCGTAGCCGTAAATTCTTGTGATTTCCTCGATGATGTCAGCCTTGATGGTAACATCCTTGGTTGCGCGCCACGAAGGAACCTTAACGGTATATTCGCCGTCATTGTAATTAACACCGAAGCCGAGAGCGGTGAGAGTTCTGTTAATCTGATCCTCACTGATGTCAATGCCTGTGTAACGGTCAACATACTTTTTATCGAAAGAAAGAGAAATTTCGGGATATTTTCTGACATATTCGTCGGTAACCTTTGAAACCACCTTTGCACCGTTGTCAATATCCTTAACAAGCTTAACGAATCTGCCGACTGCAGCCATTGTAAGCTCGGGGTCAAGCATCTTTTCGTATCTTGCGCTGGCATCGGTTCTGTGTCCGAGTCTTGATGATGACTTACGGATGCTTACACCGTCGAAATTTGCTGATTCAAGCACAACGGAGCCTGTGTCATCTTCGATTTCGGACTCGAGACCGCCCATAATGCCTGCGATGCCGACGGGTGTTTCGCCGTTGCAAATCATAAGAGTTTCTTCGTCGATATCTCTTTCAACGCCGTCAAGGGTCTTGAACTTAATCTTTTCTTTGGGAGTTGTGACAACAATCTTATCGATTGAAGTGCCTGCGAATGCGTGGGTGGGCTGACCGATTTCAAGCATGATGTAGTTTGTTACGTCTGCAAGAAGGTTGATGCCTCTCATGCCGCAATAGTAAAGACGGATGCGCATATCAAGAGGGCTCTTGTTCTTTGTTATGTTGTCCATCTTGATGCAGGAATATCTGTAAACAAGGTCTTTTCTGCCGATTTCAACCTCAACCTGCTCATCGCCGTCATATGAAAGGTCGCCCATTTCAAGAGGTTTGAGTTCTCTGCCCGAAAGAGCAGCAAGCTCTCTTGCGATGCCGTAGTGACCCCAGAGGTCGGGGCGGTTGGTGAGCGATTTGTTATCAACTTCAAAAATGATATCGTCGATGGGGAAAATATCTTTGATGTTGGTGCCGTTTTTAAGCGAGGGGTCAAGCTCCATAATGCCTGAATGCTCGTCGCTCAGACCGAGTTCTTTCTCGGAGCAGCACATACCTTCGGATTCAAAGCCTGCAACGGTTGCAACCTTTATTTCCCCGCCGCATACTCTACCGCCTGCAAGAGCAAGAGCAACCTTCTGACCTACTGCAACATTGGGTGCACCGCAAACGATGTTGCAGACCTTTTCGCCCGCGTCAACCTTGAGAAGGTGGAGTTTCTTTGAATTGGGATGATTTTCAACAGAAAGAATTTCGCCGACAACAACGTTCTGAACATCGGCACCCTTTTCGATTATATCTTCAACCTCTGCGGTTGCAAGAGTGAAGCTTTCGATAAGCTTTTTGATGTCAACGCCTTCAAGGTCGACATAGTCTTTAATCCAGTTAATTGATACAAACATTTCTTATGCCTCCTTGCTTTCTTCGGGTCTTGTGAAGGGTTTTTCATTGAACTGCGAAAGTGACTTGAGGTTGCCGCTGTTGAACACACGGATATCCTTTACGCCGTAGGTCATCATTGCAAGTCTTGTCATACCGAGACCGAATGCGAAACCTGTGTACTTTTCGGGGTCAATACCTGCAGCAATAAGAACGTTGGGATGAATCATACCGCAGGGGCAGAGCTCAAGCCATCCTGAATCCTTACATGAGGGGCAGCCTGCACCCTCACAGATTGTGCACTGAATGTCAAGCTCGAAGCCGGGTTCAACGAAGGGGAAGCAGCCGGGACGGAGTCTTACTGTGATATCCTTCTGGAAAACCTCTGAGAGCATTGTTTTCATAAAGTAAATGAGGTTAGAAATGGAGATATCCTTATCAACCATAATACCTTCCATCTGGAAGAAGGTGTTTTCGTGGCAAGCATCAATCTTCTCGTTTCTGAAGCATCTGCCGGGGAAGATAGCTCTGATGGGATTGCCGTTTTCGAGATTCTTCGCATACTTGCGGAGAATGGTGTTCTGAGCAGCCGAAGTGTGGGTTTTGAGAAGCTGACCGCTGCTGAGATAATAGGTGTCCTGCATATCTCTTGCGGGGTGATGCTTGGGAATATTGAGAGCCTCAAAGCAGTTATAGTCATCGGTAATTTCCGAATAATCTTCAATTGCAAAACCCATGCTCAGGAA
This sequence comes from Acutalibacteraceae bacterium, assembly GCA_045614385.1. Taxonomy (GTDB): domain Bacteria; phylum Bacillota; class Clostridia; order Oscillospirales; family Acutalibacteraceae; genus CAG-177. Next base: position 16,173 of record JAZLCS010000019.1, read on the forward strand.
GATATTCTCAACCGACTGGCGCACAAGGGTAATGGGGTGATATGAGCCGAGATCGGTATCTGTAGGCATTGATTCATCGTAGCTTTCTGCGGCATCAATCATCTTCTGCTCTTCGAGAGCCTTGAGTTCCTCAAGTTTTGAAGCAATTGCGCCTTCGATAAACTGCTTTGTTTCGTTAATCGCCTGACCTGCCTCTTTCTTCTGATCGTTGGGAACATTGCGGAGCTCCTGCATAAGAGCTGCAACCGAACCCTTTTTGCCGAGGAATTCGATTCTGAGCTGCTCAACATCTGCAGTTGCGGCAACAGCTGCAATCTTTTCTTCAAACAGCTTTTTTAATTCTGCGGGCTTTTCAAACATTTTATATCAATCCTTTCATAATATACGAAATTAAAAACATAATATACGAAATTAAAAAAGTCCCTCATCATCAAAAGACGATGAGGGACGAATAAAATCCGCGATACCACCCTGGTTCACGGCAATCGCCGTGCTCTCTGATATCCGTAACGGGGATAAGCCGTTGCACCCTACTGCTCTTTCAGGCACACCGCTCACGGGTGAACTTCGGTAAATCACTTCACAATCCGCTCTCAGCCGCCGACGGATTTTCTCTTTAGTGAGTGGGTTTTACTTACTCTCCCGATCTCTGCGTTTTTATATATCTTTGGTATAATAACATATTAATTTTGTTTTTGCAAGTGTTATTTTATCATATCGTTGAATTCATCTTCATTAATGATTATAACTCCGAGCGACTGCGCTTTGACGAGCTTGCTGCCTGCTTCCTCGCCTGCAAGAACATAGCTTGTTTTCTTTGAAACGGAAGAAGCGGTTTTGCCGCCGAATTTCTCAATTATCTCGCTTGCCTCATTACGTGAATAGGTAGGCAGAGTACCCGTTAAAACAAAGGTTTTACCCTCAAAACGGTTATCAATTTTCTCCTTTTGCGAAACCATATTTACGCCGTATGCGGCAAGGGCTTCAATCTCTCTTTTTGATTGCTCCAAAGCAAAGAAATCGGCAACGCTTTTTGCCATTATTCCGCCGAAGCCTTCGATTGCGGTAAGCTGTTCAAGGTCGGCATTCATAATGTTTTCCATCGAGCCGAAGTGATCGGCAAGAATCTTGCCAGCTTTCTGACCGACGTGACGGATTCCGAGTGCAAAAACAAGCTTTGAAAGGTCATTTTTCTTTGAGTTTTCAACGGCATCAACAAGGTTCTGCGAAGATTTATCCTTGAATCCCTCAAGGGTCATAAAATCCTCTTTTTTGAGGGTATATATCTCGCTTGCTTTGGTAAGAAGTCCGTTTGACACAAGTTTTTCAAGCACGGCATCACCCATACCCTCAATATCCATTGCATCTCTTGAGCAGAAATGGATGAGGTTACGCAAAAGCTGTGCGGGGCATTCGGGATTGACGCATCTGACTGCCGCTTCATCCTCTTCTCGGATAACACCCGCACCGCATGAGGGGCAAACTGTCGGAAGGCTGAATTTTTCGCTGTTTTCGGCATGAGAAACAACTCTGATAACCTCGGGAATGATGTCGCCCGCTTTACGGATAACAACTCTGTCACCGAGGCGGATATCTTTTTCATCAATAAAATCCTGATTATGGAGAGTTGCTCTTGAAACGGTTGAGCCTGCAACGAGCACGGGTTCAAACACGGCTGTGGGAGTTAAAACGCCCGTTCTGCCTACGGCAACTTCAATATCAACAACCGTTGTTTCTTTTTCTTCGGGAGGATATTTGAACGCAAGCGCCCATCTGGGGAATTTTGCCGTGCTTCCGATTTCGGCACGCTGGATAAATGAATCAACTTTTATAACCGCGCCGTCAATGTCAAACGGAAGCGATGAACGGATTTCGCCGATTCTTGCAAGCTCGTCGATTACTCCGTCAATATTGCTGAACTTGTTATAAAACGGAACAGTTTTGAAGCCGAGAGTTTTAAGAAAATCAATTGACTGCTTGTGACCCGTTATATCCGAGCCGTCATATTTCTGGGTGTTGAAAACAAAAATATCGAGCTTTCTTGACGCCGTTATTTTCGGATTTTTCTGACGGAGTGAACCTGCCGCGGCATTACGGGGATTTTTGAAAGTTTTTTCACCGTTCTGCTCCTGCTCCTCAACAATTGAAGCAAAGACGTTCTTCGGCATATAAACCTCGCCCCTGACGGTTATTGTTGCATCCGATTTAAGACGCAGAGGGATTGAATTGACTGTTCTGAGATTTGCCGTAACATCTTCGCCCGTTGCGCCGTCACCACGGGTTGCACCGCGCACAAAAATGCCGTTTTCATATTCAAGCGCAACGGAAAGGCCATCGATTTTAGGCTCAACAACATACTCCGCGTCGGGGAACATTTCTCGAACTCTCGCATCAAAAGCACGCACTTCATCGAGGTTGAATGCATCCTGAAGACTTTCAAGCGGAACGGCGTGGACGACAGGCTCAAAAAGTCCGTCTGCACTGCCGCCAACACGCTGAGTCGGCGAATCGGGAGTTATAAGCTCGGAATATTCCTTTTCAATATCTGCAAGCTCTCTTTGAAGCATATCGTATTCGTAGTCCCCTATCTCGGGGTTATCTTCAACATAATATTTGTGGCTGTGGTAATTGAGCAAATCGCGAAGCTCCTTTGCTCTTGCCTGTGCTTTTTCAAACTGCATAGCGGTTACTTCCTTAATACTTAGTGAACGGACGGGCTTTGCCCGTAACCATATGCTTATATTATATCAATTTACTAAGATAAAATCAATGTGATTTTTCGGGCGATTCATGAATCGCCCCTACTCAACCATTACATTCGGAACAGAGCCGACTATAACAGTCTGCGCAACGCAAAAAGAGGTTTTAACCGTTTGGCTGAACCGCTTGCCGGGAAGGGTCAGCATAACCGTTGTTTCAACATTGAGCATAACACTGTGCTGAGTCTGATTGATACCTGCACTTGAAAAAACGTTTTCAAAATCAGTCAGGGTCGAAGAAAAATAAGCGAGAGGAACATCTATGTAAGGACCGAAGCCCGAAAAAAATGCAATACCGCTTGCAGTGCCCAGTGAAACGCTCACGTCTGTATTATTTTGCTCATTGAATGCTGCATCAATTGCCTTTGTGACCTGCGATTTGAACAAATTCATTTTCACAATATCGGTTGTAATCCCCGTTATTGCGTTGCCGCTGTCATAATTTATGTTTACGATTTCAGAATATGACGGAGCTTTTTCGGAAAGTGTTTTTTCGACGGCGGCATTAACCGTTTTTGATGAAACCGCGTACGCTTCAAGTGCAGCAAGCTCATAAACGGCAGGGCGGAGTTTTGCATCAAGAAGCAGAACCAAAATAAGCAGAAGCAAAGATATGCAAACTGACTTAAATATCACCGTTCCCCTTTTCCGGTAAAACCGCCTGCGTTTCATATATATCACCCTTGATATTATATGCGGACGACTGTTTTTATGAAACAAAAACGGCGGGAGCAAGCCCCCGC
>JAZLCS010000020.1:0-14813 GCA_045614385.1 Acutalibacteraceae bacterium
AGGGTAATCCGTCATAATACAATCCGCTCCGTTAAGAATAAGCTCCTCAACATCATCAGCATCGTTAACCGTCCAATATTGGCAGGCGATATCATATTTATGAGCATAGTTTATAAGTTCTCTTGTACCGAGGTTTGCAAGCCCGCCTGCAGCACTGTCTGCAAACGGAATCTGCAATGCAACATATGAAACGCCGAGGTCATTTAAATCCCAGTTCATTCTTGCATAGATATAGAACTGAATCACTTCTGTTGTTCTTGCAGAGCGAGGCATATCGGGATATTTATGCTCCATATAAATCGAAACCTCCTCATTAGAGGTGGCCCAGATAACTCTGTCCTGAAGCTTACGCTCCGTAACGATTGAATAAAGCCTGTCGGCAGCTTTCATTCCGTTAATGCCTGTGCTTTTAATTTCTATTATATATCTGTATTTTTTACCCTTGCTGTTGGCTTCAATATAGTCAATAACATCGTCACACTTTGCAACACGCAGATTATCGGGAATATCATCGCCGCGAAGCCCTCTGTAAGGATAAGTCTCGCCGTCGGCAGTAAAGTTTTCGCCGAGATTGAGAACGCTGTGTGCTTCATCATATGTAAGATTTGATGCATAAACAAACCTGTGACCGAATTCTTCAACGGCATTCGATGTTTCGTCATATGTAAGGTTATGGAGAATTATCAGTTCGCCGTCTTTGGTAATCTGAACATCAAATTCAAAAGTATCAACACCGAAAGTTTTATTGTTTTCGAGAACTGTCTGAAAAGCCATCAGAGTATTCTCCGGAACAACTCCCGCGCCCGAACGGTGAGCAGAAATATCAGGGTCTTTATATTCATTGATATAAGCATTATCCGACTGTATGTTTTTCATAACCGGCGTGTCAGGGTCGCCCGGCATCCATGCGGTAAGCAGAATGGGAATAATAAACACAATTGAAAAAATGCCGTATAAAGCATTTTTAACAGTCAGAAAGAAACTCATCATTTTTATTTCCCCTTTTTAATAAATGATTAACAATTATATCTTATGCAAAAGCAAAAATCAACCACAATCGCGCATGTGTTACAAATGTAACTTTAAAACTTATAATAAACGCTCGCACATAGTGTGCGGGCGTTCAGTGATTAATACAATATCCTTTTAAAATCTTCAATAAATTGCTTTGTGTCAACATTGCAAAGCTTATGTCCGTCGGTACCCATGTTAAACACAACTCCGACTTCCTTTCCGATTTGGAAATAGCGGTGATAGAATTCAGGGTCACCGAGAACTGCCGGAACATTCAGCTCCCACGCAATTTCACTCTTATGTGCCTTTTCCATTATATCGCCTATTTCGTTATCGGCAAAAGCCCGGGTTACCTCATGAGCATCCTCGAACGCGTGTATGTAACCCGCCATAAAAGGATGGGCAAAACAATCTGCCCTGCCGCTTTCAATAACCTTGTCCATTATGCCAAGCATATGCTCGGCATAAGCTCTCGGAGTAATAACTTCGGGATGCTCCCAATATTTCTGATGGTAATGATTGGTTGTGTAAAGCCTGTAATCGAGAGAATTATCACAGGCAATGTCATCGGCGAATTTGCCAATGCCGTAAGAAGAAAGCTCCGCGCCGACAAGCACTTTTACATTTGTTTCAACATTCTCAAGCTCTCTGAGAATATCATATCTCTGCTGTGCAACGGCATTGCGTTTATCAATATAATTATGGTCTGTCAGAGCAATCATTTCAAGACCCGCCGCCTCTGCGGCTTTGACAATATCAACAGCTGTCATTTCGGGCTTTGCACAGCCCGAAAAGCGAGTATGCAAATGCATATTATACCTTGCAAGCTCATCTATATCATAGGTTTTCTCATGAAAAAACATTTTTACAGCTCCAATCCAAATAAAGTATTGGCATTTTTTCTTGTTAAATCAAGAATCTCCTGCGCCGTTACTCCCCTGACCTCAGCAAGCACCTCGGCAGTGTAAGGAATAAACGAAGAATCGCAACGTTGACCTCTGAAAGGCACAGGCGTCATATACGGGCAGTCTGTTTCTATCAGAAGCTTGTCCTCGGGAACAACAGCCGCAACCTCGCGAGGCTTTCTGGCATTTTTGAAGGTTATCGCACCGCCGAGGCCGATATACATGCCGAGCTTCACAACTTCTTTCGCCATTTCTGCCGACCCGGAAAAACAATGAACAACGCCCTTTGGTTTGTATCTTTTGAGAAGTGTCATTGTGTCCTCATGAGCCTCTCTGTCGTGAACGATTATCGGCAAATCAAGCTCTTTTGCAAGCACAATCTGCTGCTCAAAAACCTTTTGCTGAATATCACGCGGCGAAAAATCATAATGATAATCAAGCCCGATTTCACCGACTGCGACACATTTTTCTTCCATGCAGAGCTTTTTGAGAACTGAAAGATAGCCCTGTTTGCAGCCTTCCGCTTCATGCGGATGAACACCGCATGCTGCATAGACAAAAGAAAACTCATCTGCCAATTCAAGACTTGTCAGTGAAGATGCCATGTCGCTTGCGCAGTTGATGATACCGCAAACGCCCCGCTCAGGCAGGGCGCTCACAAGCTCTTTGCGGTCTGCGTCAAATGCTTCGCTGTCATAATGCGCATGACTGTCAAAGATATTATTCATTTTATCTTACCTTACTTCCTGCGGGGATTCCGTCAACAAAAATAACCTTGACATCATCGCCTGCATCGGCAGCAAGAATCATTCCCTGACTCTCAACGCCGCAGAGAACGGCAGGCTTGAGATTTGAAACAAGGATAATGCTCTTACCGATAAGTTCTTCGGGTTTATAATAAAGAGCAATGCCTGAGGCAACTGTTCTTGGGTCACCCGTGCCGTCATCAAGAGTAAGCTTAAGAAGCTTCTTCGCCTTCTTTACAGGCTCGCATTCGATAATCTTTGCTACCCTGAGGTCAACCTTGGCAAAATCGTCAATGCCGATTTTGGCAACGCCCTGAATTTCCTCTTTGAGAGGATTTACGGGATTTGCGGCAGCCTTTGCAGCTTCAAGCTCCGCAAGTTCTTTTTCAAGGTCGATTCTGGGGAATATAATGCCGCCCTTTGAAACGGTATAGGTGGCTTCCTTACCGAATTCACCGCATTCATTCCACTCAAAAGCTGCAGAAACGCCAATCTGCTTTCTGATTTCGGCAGCAGTATAAGGCATAAAGGGAGCGATAAGAACGGAAATCATTCTTATGCTTTCACAAAGATTATACATAACCTCTGCAAGCCTTGATTTCTTTGATTCATCCTTCGCAAGTGCCCAAGGAGCGGTTTCATCGATATATTTATTTGTTCTTGAAACGAGTTTCCAGATATTTGTAAGAGCAATTGAATAATTGAACTTATCAAGCTCTTTTTCGGTATCGCCCTTTGTCTGAAGCGCAAGGGTTTTTAATTCATCGTCAAACTCGCCTGCTTCTCTTTCGCCGGGAATTGTGCCGCCGAAATATTTGTCAACCATTGCAACAGTTCTTGAAACGAGGTTACCGAGGTCGTTTGCAAGGTCAGAATTAATTCTGTTGATAAGATTCTCGTTTGAGAAAGAGCCGTCTGAACCGAATGTGAATTCGCGGAGAAGATAATAACGAAGAGCATCAACACCGTATCTTTCGGCAAGAATAACGGGGTCAACAACATTACCGACGGACTTACTCATCTTGCCGCCGTCAATAAGCACCCAGCCGTGTGCAAAAACCTTTTCGGGAAGGGGTTCTTCAATCGACATAAGAAATGCGGGCCAGTAAATCATGTGGAAACGGATGATATCCTTGCCGATGAGATGAACATCAACCGGCCAGAATTTCTTATAGAGCGAATCATCCTCCGAACCGTATCCGAGAGCTGTTATATAATTTGTGAGAGCATCAAGCCAAACATAGATAACATGGTCCTCATTTACGGGAACGGGGATACCCCACTTGAAAGACGAGCGGGATACACACAAATCCTGCAGACCGGGCTTGATGAAATTGTTTACCATCTCATTCTGCCTGCTGAGAGGCTCAATAAAACCGGGATGCTCGTCATAATACTTTGCAAGCTTATCCGCATAAGCAGAAAGCTTGAAGAAATAAGCTTCCTCGCGTTCTTTGGTAACGGGTCTGCCGCAGTCGGGGCATTTGCCGTCAACCGCCTGTGTTTCAGTCCAGAAGGATTCGCAGGGCTTGCAATAAAGACCCTCGTAGTGACCTTTATAGATATCGCCCTTGTCATACATCTTTTTAAAGATTTTCTGAACTGCTTTTTCGTGATAATCATCGGTGGTTCTGATGAATTTATCATATGAAATGTTCATAAGCTCCCAAAGCTCTTTTATGCCGACAACAATATTGTCAACATAAGCCTGAGGGGTTACGCCTGCAGCCTTTGCCTTGTCTTCAATTTTCTGACCGTGTTCATCGGTACCGGTCAGAAAGAAAGTATCAAAACCCTGAAAGCGCTTGTAGCGAGCCATTGTGTCAGCCGCCACTGTTGAATAAGTATGGCCGATATGAAGCTTATCCGAAGGATAATATATCGGCGTTGATATATAGAATGTTTTTTTATCCATTGGTTTCAACCTCCTGTTTCTTTATGAACAGTTAGCGGCGGGAGCAAGCCCCCGCCCTACATTTTCAGATTAAAGCAAACTTGCAGCAGCTTCGTCAAGGAAGATAACAGCATCCTGATGCTGCTGAAGGATTGATGCGGGAAGCTGAGGAGTAACTTCACCTTGAATCATTCCCTTAACAGCCTCTGCCTTTGAGGCACCCGTTGCAATAAGAACGATTTTCTTTGCCTTCATGATTGAGCCGATGCCCATTGTCATTGCATGGCGGGGCATGGGAATATCGTCAAAATAGATTGAGTTTGCGTCGATTGTGCTCTGAGTGAGAGCAATTTTGAAACTCTCGCCCGTAAACGCATCGGCAGGCTCGTTAAAAGCGATGTGACCGTTTCTGCCGATACCGAGAAGCTGAACGTCAATTCCGCCTTTTGCAGCAATTGCCGCTGCATATCTTGCACTTTCCGCTTCGGGGTCATCTGTGTTGCCGTCAAGGAAATTAACATTATCGGGGTTGATATCAACCTTTGAAAAGAGATTCTCAAACATAAAGGAATAATAGCTGTTTTTATGCTCCTTCGGAAGGTCGCAGTATTCATCAAGATTAAAGGTGCTTACATCTTTAAAAGAAACATTACCTGCCTCATATTCCTTAATCATATAATTATATGTCGGCACGGGAGTTGCACCCGTTGCAAGGCCGAGAACACATGAAGGATTATTTTTAACCGTGTCGCAGAAAAGCTGACCCGCAGCAACGGCAATTTCTTCTTCATTCTTAAAAATTCTGATATTCATAATTCAAATTCAACCTTTCTTAAGAAATCTTAATTTCACAGTGATTTTCGGAGGAGTCATAAATTGCCTGCATAATTTTTGATGTTTCAACAGCATAGTCTATATTCTGCTGATTCTTGTCGCCGGTCTTTATACATCTGATGAAATCATCAATTTCGTTTCTGTACATAGGTGTTTCTTTGGCAGAAACCTGTGTTTCGGTGAGCATACCGTTTTTAACAGACCAGATTTTAAAGTCGGAGCAATACTGAAGCCTTATGCCTGCCTTGTCGCCCATAAAGTCGATATACATTTCATCAACGCCGATATTCTGAGCCCACGCGCCGTTGAAGGTAATAACGGGGCCTGATGTGCGGACAATACCCGTTACGGAATCATCAACGTCGTATGTACCGTCAATTTCCTTTGTTTCTTCAGCCCACATGCCTGTGTAAACATAGTTGGAGATATCTTTGCCGAGCTTGCAGAATGCTTCACCCGAAGCGGTGAGAGGCTTGGGGTCGCCGCAGCAATACATAATAAGGTCAAGGAAATGAACGCCCCAGTCAATAAGCACACCCCCGCCCGACTTTGATTTTGTTGTAAAATCGCCGCCGATTCCGGGAATTGAACGTAACTTTCTGAAGGATGCATAAACGTGATGAACATTGCCGAGCTCTCCTTGGTCAATAAGCTCCTTAACCTTCATAACGTAGGTGTTGAAACGGTTGCATACGCCGATATTGAGAACCTTACCTGTTTCATGAGCAACCTTCTGCATTTCAAGAGCTTCCGAGAGAATTCTTGCAGCAGGTTTTTCACACATAACATGCTTACCGGCCTTAAGAAAATCAATTGTAATAATTGAGTGAAAATCATTGTGGGTGCACACAGAAACAGCATCAAGCTCGGGGTCGTTAAGGAAATCGTGATAGTCAACCACAGCTTTGCCGCAACCGTATTTTTCAACGGCTCTTTCGGCTCTTTCGGGAATTATATCGCAGAAATACTTGATTTCAACTTCTTCGTTTTCCATATATGCGGGGATATGGGACGCATTTGCAATGTTTCCGCAGCCGATAACCGCAACCTTGATTTTTGACATAATTAAAACCTCCGTAGTAAAAGTATGTATACAAATCTATTAAATAATATACCACAAAAAAAGAAAAAGTAAAGTTAATTGCAAAAAAACTTGCTATATTTGTCAATGTTTGATATCATAAAACCAATATACAATTCCTAATTGCAAAGGAGACAAACTATATGGGCAGATTTCCTATCGGTGTTATCATTGACAGTTTCAGAACAGACATTACAACAGCGGTAAAAAAAGCCGCGGCTGTAGGCGCACAGGGCATACAGGTTTATGCCACCAGAGGCGAAATGTCACCCGAAAATATGAATGCGGCAAAAATCAGCGAGTTCAAAAAGCTTGTTTCTGACAACGGTCTTGTTATTTCCGCTCTTTGCGGCGACCTTGGCGGCGGCGGATTCAGCTTTGCAGACAGGAACCCCGAAAAGGTTGAAAAATCCAAGAGAATAATCGACCTTGCAAAAGAGCTTGACACAAACGTTGTTACAACACACATCGGTGTTGTTCCCGAAGACCCGAACCACGACAGATATAAGGTTATGCAGGAAGCTTGCTTTGAGCTTTCGCGCTACGCAGACAGCATCGGTGCTCATTTTGCAATCGAAACAGGTCCCGAAACCTCTGCCGTGCTTAAAGATTTCCTTGATTCTCTCGGTTCAACGGGTGTCGGCGTTAACCTTGACCCCGCAAACCTTGTTATGGTAACGGGCGATGATCCCGCCGGAGCTGTTTATAACCTTCAGAAATATATAGTTCACACTCATGCAAAAGACGGCAAGCAGATTTTCTTCAAAGACCCCGAAATCGTTTACGGCCTTAAGAAGGATGTTATCATCACAGAGGATTCATTCATTGAAGTACCTCTCGGCGAGGGTTCGGTTAACTGGGAAAAATATCTTGCCGCGCTTGAGGATATCGGCTATAAGGGCTTCCTGACAATTGAAAGAGAAGTTGGCGATGACCCCGAAAAGGATATCAGAAAAGCCGTTGAATTTCTTAAGAGCCACGGCTGCTGAGGTGGAATAACATGAAAATCGGAGTAAGCAGTTACAGTTTTCAGCAGCTCATAAATTCGGGTGCTGAAACTCAGCTTTCAATAATGAAAAAGGCAAAAGACTTTGGCTTTGACGGCATTGAATTTACCGACCTTTCCGCCCCCGACGGAATAAGCGAAAAAGATTATGCGGCAATGATAAGAGAAGAGAGCGAAAAGCTCTCGCTCCCTGTTATTGCATACACCGTATCCGCAAATCTGCTCAGCGATTCGGGTCTTGAGGCAGAGATTGAAAGAATCTGCCAAAATGTTGATATTGCTCAGATTCTCGGAGCCGGACGCATGCGCCATGATGCGGCATGGAGCGCACCGGAAAACATGAAATCCTACGCAGGTTTTGAACAGGTTCTCCCCGTTCTTGTTGACGGATGCAAAAGAGTTACGGAATATGCAAAAGAAAAAGGCATAGTGACCATGATTGAAAATCACGGTTTTTTCTGCCAGGACAGCGAAAGAGTTGAAAAAATCATCTGCGGTGTGGGCAACCCTAATTTCGGCGTGCTTCTCGATGTGGGTAACTTCAGCTGTGCAGACGAAGACAGTGCCAAAGCGACAGGCAGGCTCGCGCCGTATATCAAGCACATTCACGCCAAAGACTTTCATATTAAAAACGGAAACGGATTTAACCCCGGAAAAGGATTTTTTAAGTCGCGAGGCGGAAATTATCTCAGAGGTTCAATTATCGGCCACGGAGATATTCCTGTTTATCAGTGCCTTTCAATTGCAAAAAGTTCTGGATATGACGGATATATAAGCGTTGAATTCGAAGGCATGGAAAACTGCCTTGTCGGAATCGAAGCATGTTTTGATAACCTGAAGAAAATGGTTGAAATGCTGTAAAAAAAGATGCTGTTGCGGTAAAGTAACAGCATCTTTTTTATGTTTTGTTTTTTAAGTCCGAAACTAAAAACACATACAAAATATGCAGTCGGATAATTAAAAACATACTACATTTGGCGAATATTAATAAATTGTAAAATTTGAGTTTCTTAAGAAATTCTTAAGGTTTTAACCATTGATTTTTAACTGTTGCTATGTTAAAATATTTGCGATTTTGTGATTGGGGGTACTATGTTTTGACAAAAACATTCTATAAAGTCAGAGAAATCAAAGATTTAAGAGATTTAATTTCACAAAGTGCAAAACTTTACGCAGACAAACCTGCTTTTGAGGTTAAAAATAATAAAGGCGAGCTTTATCATATTACATACAAAGAGTATTTCAACGAAATTCAGGCAGTAGGCACAGCCCTTACCGATATGGGTCTTGCAGGCGAAAAAATTGCCGTTTCGGGCGACAACTGCTATGAATGGTGCCTTTCATATATGGCAACCGTAACAGGTGTGGGCGTTATTGTTCCCATTGATAAAGAACTCATTTTTGACGATATCAACAATATTCTTAACACCGCAGACGTTAAGCTTTTCTTCTGTGACAAGAAAATTTACAGAAAAGTTATGGAAAGAAAAGACGAACTCAAAAAAGACCTGACGGTTGTTCTTATCCACAGTCAGGAAGACGGTGTACTTAACATAACAGACCTTGTTGAAAAAGGAAAGAAGCTTCTCGAAAGCGGCGACACACGCTATCTTGATGCAGAAATCGATCCCAATGCAATGAGCTCTCTGCTTTTCACATCGGGCACAACAGGCATGTCGAAGGGTGTTATGCTCTGCCACAGAAACTTCTGCTCAGAGGTTATGGCGGCAATGGGCGTTATAAAAATCACACCCGATGACTGCGGCATTTCAATGCTCCCCCTTCATCACACCTACGAAAGCACAATCATTCTTTTCTTTGCCCCCTACTGCGGCGCAAAGGTTACCTTCTGTGACGGCTTCAGATATGTTCTTAAAAACATGAAAGAATACAGCCCTTCTGTTTTCGTTGCGGTTCCCCTTCTTCTTGAAACCGTTCACAGACGTCTCATGAAGAAAATCAAAGAAAGACGTAACGGCGAAAAGCTCTTCAAGCTCGGTGCGTTTCTTGTTAAAGCAGGAAATAAAGTCGGTCTTGACCTTAAAAAAGTTTTCTTTAAGGAAATCATTGATACATTCGGCGGCAACATGCGACTCATTATCTGCGGTGCCGCACCAATCAATCCTCAGATTCTTAAAGATTTTGCTTCATTCGGCATTCAGATTCTTCAGGGCTACGGTCTTACAGAATGCGCGCCCCTTGCAATTATCAATCACGACAAGCTTCGTTTGGCCGATTCCGTTGGTGAACCTATTCCCGGCAGCGAAGCAAAGATTATCAATGCAGACCCCGACACGGGCGTTGGCGAAATCTGCGTTAAGGGCGACATGGTTATGCTCGGATATTATAACAATCCCGAAGAAACCGCTAAGGTTATTGACGAAGACGGCTGGTTCCACACAGGCGACCTCGGCTACGTTGACAAAAAGGGGCATTACTATATCTCAGGCAGAAGCAAGAATGTTATCGTTACAAGCAACGGTAAAAACATTTATCCTGAAGAGCTTGAGTATCATCTCGGCACAGACATCCGCGTTGAAGAAAGCATTGTTGTTGAGGATGAAAACAGTAAGGGAGAAATCATTGTCGGCGCAAGAATCTTCCCCAACTTCGAAGAACTCAAAGAAATCTACGGCAAAGAACCCGACGATTTCAGCGACGAAGAACTGCACGATATCATGGAAGAGGTTGTTGACAATGTTAACGAAAAGCTTCCTCCGTTCAAGAGAATCGTTAACTTCAAAATCAGAAGAACCGAATTTATCAAAAACACAACCTCAAAAATTCTCAGACACAAAAATAAAGATTGATAACAAGCAGCGTACTTATTCCGTACGCTGCTTTTACGCTGTTGTAATTAAATAATAATTATGATATAATGCATTTGTAATAATCCCTCGGAGGTAATGTATGAGAAAGGAAAGCAACGGTTTTATAAAAAAATCTGTAATTTTCGGAGCGATTGCCGGCTCCGCCTGCGTTGCGGTTGCAGGTGCTTTTATTGAAAAATTCATGAGCAAAAACGGAATAAAGAGTATAATTGCAGCCAACAATCTTATGCCTGCCGAAGAAAGCTCTTGTTTTTATGAAAGCGAAGAAGCTCTTGCGGGAATTGAGTTCTACAGAAAAACACCCTGCAAAGAAATTTTTACATTCAACAAATACAGCAAAACACTTTTTGCCGATTTTTACGAAGCCGAAGAAGGCAGCGATGTTTATGCAATTTCCTGCCACGGCTTCACGGGAATCCCCTCGCAAAACAGCATATATACAAAGCGTTTTTATGAAATGGGCTATAACGTTCTTCTCCCCTATCTCAGAGCACATGGCAAAAGCGAGCATGATTATTGCTCTATGGGCTGGCTTGAACGCCTTGATATTATTGACTGGGTAAATTACATAATTGATAAAAACTCAAACGCAAAGATTATTCTTCACGGCGTTTCCATGGGTGCCGCAACGGTTATGATGGCAACGGGTGAAGATTTGCCGAAAAACGTTATCTGCTGCATCGAAGACTGCGGATACACCTCGCTTTGGGAACAATACGGCGTTCAGATAAAAGAAATGTTCAACTTGCCTTCCGAAATCATTCTTAACATTATAAATCCCGTTGCAAGAATCAAATTCGGTTTCAGCCTGAAGGATGTTTCTCCTCTTGAAATGGTCAAGAAATCAAAAACACCGACTCTTTTCATTCACGGAGATAAGGACGATTTTGTTCCGTTCTGGATGAACTATCCGCTTTATCAGAAAGCGGGCTGTGAAAAAGAACGTCTCGTTGTTCCCGGCGCAGCCCATGCCGCATCGGGATATCTTTTCCCCGATATTTATTGGGAAAGCATAACGAAATTCATTGAAAAGTATATATGACAAACAGCCTGCAAATTTGCAGGCTGTTTTCTTCGTTAATATATTCCAAGACTTTTTGAGGCAGCAATGTCCCCAAAAAAACGTTTTGGTTTTTGCGCTTTTCAGGAGGGCAGTGCAACGAAAAAAGGCAAAGGAATATGCTGATATTTCGAGACTTTTTGAGGCAGCAATGTCCCCTGAAAAGCGCAAAAAAAATGAACAATGAACAAAATTGACATTTAAGAACATCAACAATCGTCTCTTGCAAAAACAAAATATGTATCTTAAAAATCAAATTATTCATTATTCATTAATTAATGCCCCCGAATGCGCAAGCGGAAGGCATTCTGGTGCCGGTGACCGGACTTGAACCGGTACGGTGTTGCCACCGAGGGATTTTAAGTCCCTTGCGTCTGCCGATTTCGCCACACCGGCAACTTTGCGGGTTCAGCAGGGCGCACTAAGCCCACTAACACTAAACCAGCATTCATATTATAATTAATTTTTCTTTGTTTGTCAATAACATTTCCGATTTTAATAATTCGGTAAAATTTAACAGTGAAATATCATTTTTTTGAATTTTGGTATTGCCATTTTTTTATGTAAAGAGTAAAATAAAATGACTATACTTTTGAATTATCTGATTTCTTGGAGGAAAGCAAAAAATGAACCATTATCTCCTTGACCTTACAAAAATTGTTGAAGAAGAAAATAAAGACGTAAATATTGAAGGCATCATCGATTCTGTTATCGATAAAGCCCCCATGATATTTGCCGCCGTGCTCATTGTGGTTATAGGCTTCATAGTTTCAAATTTTATCGGGAAGCTTGTCGTCAAAGCAATGCGCGCAAAAGGGGTTGACCCGTCAATCCACTCATTTATCAGAACAGTTATTACTCTTATCCTTAAACTTGTTTTTATTCTTTCCGCTCTTTCAACGCTCGGATTTGACATCAATTCATTTGTTACCGCTCTGGGTGCCGCCGGTATCACAGCCGGTCTCGGCTTGCAGTCAAGCATCAGTCAGCTCGCAAGCGGAATACAGATTCTTGTTAATCATCCCTTCAAGAGCGGCGATTATATTGATGTGGGCACCGTAAGCGGCAAGGTTCAGGAAATCAAAATGATGTATACTGTTCTTGTTACTGTTGATAACAAGCGTGTAATCATTCCGAATTCTTACATCACAACCAACAACATCATCAACTATAACGCAGAAGAAAGACGCAGACTTGACCTTATTTTCTCAATCTCCTATGATGCAGATATAAGCAAGGCGAAAGAAACATTGAAAGAGGTTATTGCCGCCAACAGCTTGATTCTCACGGAGCCCGAACCCCTCATTGCGGTTAAAGAGCATGCCGCAAGCTCGGTTAACCTTGCCTGCCTCATCTGGTGCAACAGCAATGACTATTGGGATATTTTCTATTACATGCAGGAAGCGGTTAAGGTTTCATTTGACAAAAACAACATTTCAATCCCATACGGTCAGCTTGATATTCACATCACCAAGGAGTGATTCTTTTGACAAATCTGCTAATAAGACTTTTTATCAAGGATTATAATGACATTGAAAACGAAAATGTCAGAATACGATACGGAACTCTCAGCGGAGCTGTCGGCATTGCAATCAATATTATTCTTTCAGTTTTCAAAATGATTTTCGGAGCTGTAACCAAAAGCATTTCGATTGTTGCAGACGGCGCAAACAACATATTTGATGCAATTTCATCCATAATCAGCCTTGTCGGCTTTAAAATTTCAGGCAAGCCCGCTGATGACGAGCATCCGTTCGGTCACGGCAGAGTGGAATATATTTCGGCACTTACGCTTGCGTTTTTTATCCTTATTATGGGCGTTGAGCTTATCAAATCATCTTTTGAAAGATTTACAAACCCTGAAGCGGTTATTTTCAGCACTCCAGCGGTTATCGTTCTGGTTTTCTCGGTTTTTGCAAAAATATGGCTGGCTCTTTTTAACAGAAAAATCGGTAAAGCCATCAATTCGGTTGCCGTTGATGCCGTTGTTACCGACAGCATAGGTGACATTGCCGCAACCACATGCTCACTCATCGCTCTTGTTGCCTCAAAATTCACGAACTTCCCCGTTGACGGCATTATGGGCATTATCGTTGCGCTGATTGTAATTTATGCAGGCATCGGAATAATCAAAGATACTCTCGGCCCTCTTCTCGGCGAGCCGCCGGACAAAGAAACCGTTGATAAGCTCGTTGAATTTGTTATGACTTTTGACGGAATAGTCGGCATTCACGACCTTGTTCTTCACAGCTACGGTCACTCCAAAATATACGGTTCGCTCCATGCAGAGGTGCCCGCTGAGGTTGACATCCTTCTCAGCCATGACACTATTGACCTTATTGAACGAAACGTAAAATCAAAGCTCGGCATTGATATTTCAATACATATGGACCCGATTATAAACGACGAAAGAACCCATGACCTGAAAAACACGGTCAGTGAAATTGTGAGCAACATATGCGAAGATGCATCCATTCACGATTTCAGAATTGTTGACGGCCCTACCCACACCAACCTTATTTTCGATGTTGTTCTGCCGAGAAAATGCACTTATTCCGAGCAGGACTTCAAAAACCTTGTTGATTCAACGGTTAAACAGCTTGACGAAAGATATTTCACGGTTATCAATATTGACAGAGATTATGTCATTTAACACAGAAACAGGACTTGATTAAAATTATGTCCGGTTTTGATTGTGAAGCAAGCATTTGGGTTAAAAATAAAATTATGGTTTACAGAGCGAAACTTAACGTCAAAATCACCAAATATTGTGGTCGTTTTTGCACATGTCGGCAAAATAAACAAAATATTGTTGAATAATCCGTCATTTTTTTACCCATAAATTATTATAATATGCTTTTCATTTTATGAAAAATATTGTAGAATGTTGTTATAAATAAAACTCGGAGGATATTGCCATGCCTGATTATGAAGATTTCACAACCATACCTGTCGGACAGCTCGGAATTCTTCCCCTGCCCGGCTGCGAAGAAGTTGCAAAAAAAATTGACAGTTACATTATCAAATGGAGAAAAGAGAGAGACAGCGAACACAAGATGACTCTTCCTTTTGCAGGATATGAAAAGGATTCTTATGTTATCAAAGCCTCCTTTCCCAGATTCGGTACAGGCGAAGGCAAGTGCGTCATCAATCAGACTGTCAGAGGATTTGACGTTTTTATTCTCTGCGACCCCTTCAACTACAGCGTTGAATATAAGATGTACGGCCGCTATGTTCCCATGAGCCCCGATGACCATTACGCAAACCTCAAAAGAGCCATCAGCGCAATTGCGGGCAAAGCAAGAAGAATCAATGTTATTATGCCCATGCTTTATGAAGGCAGACAGCACAGACGCTCCAGCAGAGAATCGCTCGACTGCGCCGATATGCTGCGCGAGCTTTGCATCAACTACGGCGTTGAAAACATCATCACCTTTGATGC
>JAZLCS010000021.1:0-5403 GCA_045614385.1 Acutalibacteraceae bacterium
TAAAACAATAGTTTTAATTAAATTTTTTCAACTTTTTTAGCAAACATAAAAATCCCGCCTTCAGATTGCTCCGTTGGCGGGATAAGTTTTTATTCGGATTAAAAATCTGCCGAACCCGTTGTTCTGGGGAACGGAAGAACATCGCGGATATTTGAAACACCTGTAAGATACATAACAAGTCTTTCAAATCCGAGACCGAAACCGCTGTGCTTGACACCGCCGTAACGGCGAAGGTCAAGATACCAGCTGTAATCCTCGGGGTTAAGCCCGAGCTCTTTAATGCGCGCTTCAAGCAGCTCAAGGCGTTCCTCTCTCTGGCTGCCGCCGATGATTTCGCCGATACCCATAACAAGGCAGTCGCACGCCGCAACGGTCTTTCCGTCATCATTAAGGCGCATATAGAAAGCCTTGATTTCCTTAGGATAATCGGTAACAAAAACGGGCTTTTTGAAAATCTGCTCTGTCAGATAGCGCTCGTGCTCAGTCTGCAAATCGCAACCCCAGCTGACCTTATACTCAAACTCCGCATTGTGTTCTTCAAGAAGCTTGATTGCGTCTGTGTAAGTCACTCTTCCGAAATCGGAATTTGCAACGGCGGTCAGCCTTTCAACAAGCTCTTTATCAACAAACTTGTTAAGGAATTCAATTTCCATCTGGCAGTTTTCAAGAACATACTTTATGACATATTTTATCATGCCTTCTGCAACGTCCATATCGTCGCTCAGTTCAGCAAAAGCCATTTCAGGCTCAATCATCCAAAACTCTGCGGCATGGCGTTGAGTATAAGATTTTTCCGCTCTGAAAGTGGGACCGAAAGTATAAACCTTTCCGAAAGCAAGAGCCATTGTTTCCGCCTGAAGCTGACCCGAAACTGTCAGATAAGCCGGCTTTTGAAAAAAGTCCTCGCCATAGTCAATTTCACCGTTCTCTGTTTTTGGCAGATTTTCCATGTCGAGAGTTGTCACCTTAAACATCTCCCCCGCCCCCTCGCAGTCGCTGCAGGAAATGAGCGGAGTATGCGCATAAACAAATCCCTGCTCCATGAAAAATTTGTGAATTGCATATGCCGCAACGGAACGGACTCTGAAAACCGCGTTAAAAAGATTTGTGCGCGGTCTTAAATGGGCAATTGTTCTGAGGAACTCAACGGAATGGCGTTTTTTCTGAAGCGGGTAATCGGGAGTTGAAACCGCCTCAACGGTTATTTCATCCGCATTGATTTCAAAGGGCTGATTAGCCTGAGGCGTAAGCAAAAGTCTGCCGGCAACCTTAACCGCCGCACCTACATTAAGCTTTGCAATATCTTTATAATTTGCAAGCTTTTCCGCTTCAAAAACAACCTGAACGCCTTTGAAGCAGCTTCCGTCATTGAGTTCGATAAATCCGACTGCTTTCGAATCCCTGAGAGTTTTTATCCAGCCGTAAACCGTTATGCTTTGATCTGCATAGCTTTCAGCCGATTCAAAAAGCTCTTTTATTTCAATTCTTTCCATAAATTAACTCCTAAGGTTTTTAAAAATTACTGCCGTTCCAGCCCCAATGCTCGGCTTCTTCATATTTAATATAGATGTTTGCTCTGTCAATGCCGAGCTCTTCGTTAACAATTTCGGAAAGAGCCGCTGTCAGCCTGTCATATGCGGCGTCACTTGTTGAACCGAAAAGGCTCACCTCAAGATAAGCATAGTCTTCATCGGACTCGCCTTTAAAATACATATCAATTTTATCTTCAAACGCAAGCATAAGCCATGCTTCGCTTTTGCCCGGAATGAGAGCAATCGCTTGGCCAAGCTTTGATTTGAGATTTTCTTTATTCTGAGCGGTAAGCTCCTTGCTGACTGTTGTTCTTATATACGGCATTAAAAATCCTCCTTAATCAGTTTACTCTTAAAAAGTCTCTTGCGCTGACAACAACGCCGAGAGTTGAATAATCGTTATTGGTGTAATTAACATAAATTCGCGTGCCTGTGTCATATTCCGTGCAGAACACACCGTCCTGAACCTCATAATGGTCGGTTATTCTGGCATCGCGCAAATCGTTAAGCGTTTCATTTGCTTTGGCATAAAACTCAGCAGCAGCATTTATAGTGTTATCATAATAGAATTTGTCATTCCCGTTATCCGACGTAACAGGGTCATAAGTCCATTCAAAATGAGGGCATGCACCAAACTCGATATATTTAAGCAGCGTTTCTTCAAGATTGATGCCCGTGTTTATCGGCTCACCCGCATAGTCTGTAATTCCGTGAAGAATCAGCTGAACAAACGGAACGGCAAGATATGCGCCGCTTTGCGAAACGCTTGTTTCAAGCGGAATGTTAATAACGGAATTTACGTTTTTAAGCATATAGAAATTGCCTTTTTCAGCCATTGTGGAATGGCCGGTAGAAAGCGGAACAATCGCACTGTTGATTGCGGCGGCAGCCTCATTTCTCAAAAGCCCGTTCGATGAAAAATCAGAATAAAGCACAGAACCGATGTCGTTAAGGCAATAGCCCGAAAAGCCGTAGTAACGCGTGTCACTCAAAACATCAGAAACAACATCCTTAAGCTTTTTAATATTTCTGAACTGCCTTTCGGCAACGCTTTCTCCCATATAATCCACAAGCTTGTTTTGGGGAGTAAAGCTGCTTTCTTTCTTTCGGATGTTTGTTGCGCTCACACCTGAAAAACCGGTTGAAGAAGATAAAAGATTAACATCAATAAAAAGACTCATTTTCTGAGTTGTAATATACTCATATAGCTCACCGAGCTTATCCGCGCCGCCAAGGCGCATCATAACTGAAGAATTCGAAATATCCTTTGAATCAAGGCCGCCTTCAAAAACACCTAAATATCTTACACTGACATTGTTTATACCCTTGTTTTTCATGCGGACAAGCATATCCTCCGCCTGCTCAAAATCGGTCACTGTTGAAAGATAACTTATCGGGCCGAAGGTTTTTCGCGCCGCACCCGTAAGAGTGAGATAAAACGGCAGATAATCGCCGATTTCAACAGTTCTTGTTGAAAGCACGGAGTTTCGGATAAGCTGCTCGCGGCACGCCGAAGCAAGCCCCGCATATGTTGCATTGCTGCCTGCAAGAAAACGGTAGCAAAGCGAAATCTCATTGACCGATGATGATTTTGAAATATAAAGAGTTTCATCTTCATAGCCGACCGGAGTAACCCTGAAACTCGGATAAACCACATTGTACTCGCTGACACCCGTTGCCTTTCTCGCTTGAATGCTTGCAACAGCATCCCCGCTCTCTATCAACGAAACGAAAGCCGTATTGCCGTGCTTTATGCCGAACGCGGGAACAACCGCGCTGCCCGAGCTGTCAGAATCGGATACAGACGGATCGCTGCCGTAAACATCAAAAGAAAGCGACTCAAAAGATTCGTCATAAATTGAGGTTTGGATTATGGCACCGCAACCGTCGGGAACAAGCAGAAAATCGCCGTCCTTCGTATCATTGTATGCGCCGAAATAATTGAGCAAATCTATGCTTTCGATATATGCATCGGGATTACCGGTTAAATTCGAATAAGAACACGAAACATTCATACTGCCGTCTTTTAGAACGACGGTAACCGTAACTCTGAAACCGATATCACTCTTTTCATAGGTTGATTTTGCCGCTGTTTTTTCATCAGGGAACATATCAAAGGTAAATATCGCTCCGTTTTCAAGCGGCGCATAGCCTGCCTTACCGTAAGCAACGGAGTTGTCCTGCGAATTGAGATAATATATATCAGTGCCTCCGACGAGTCTGAGAGAAACCGTGTTTGCATCTGTCACAAGAGTTTCACCCTGAGCAACATTTTCCATAAGCGGGAGCGCACTCCAGAGCTGATTCTGAGTTGTTTCCAAAACAGCAAAGGAATTTGTTGAAGGGTCTGCATAAAGCTCAATAAGCCCTGAGGAAGCCAGCTTTTCGCTGTAAGAAGTTGCACTCTGTGCATAGTGAACGGAGGCATCCTCGGCAAGATTTGTTATCGTGTTTCTGGTTGAAACAGACCTGACGGTTTTAACGCCCGTTTCTTCCCCGCCCGAACACGACGAAAGAACTCCGGCGCAAAGCAAAAGCGACAGAATAATTGACAGTATTCTTTTTGAATTATTATTTTTCGTCATAATATTCAGAATCCTTTGAAACTTCAAAAGTAAATACAACGCCGTTATTAACATTCCGAACGCCGTATTTGCAACGGTGGTTTATCATAATACTTTTTACAATAGAAAGACCGAGACCAAAGCGGTTTTCACTTCTGCCGTGAGCCTTGTCCGCTCTGTAAAAGCTGTCCCAAAGCTCAGGAAGGTCGTTTTCACCGATGTTTTCACCTGTATTGAACACACCGATTTCATAGAAACCGCCTGATTCCTTCATGTTGATTTCTATTTTTTTCTCACCTGCACAATGCGAAACCGCGTTTGTAATATAGTTTTTGAGAACTATTTCAATTTTATCAGCCTGAGCATAGCACATCAGTTGAGGCGGAACATGATTTAAAACCGTTATTCCGTTTTGCTCAAAAAGAAGTGAAAGATGGTTGAGCAGTGAGTTAACCATCGCACCAATATCAACATAGTCGGGAGTAAAGGGCTGTGCACCGCTTTCAAGCTTCGAAAGCTCAAGCAGTTCAACAACCAACTCATTCATTTTTTGGCTTTCATCATGAATAATCTGGCAATATTCCTTGATAACCTCGGGGTCATCGCTTATGCCTTCACAGAGACCCTCCGCATAACCCGAAATAATGGCAATCGGAGTTTTAAGCTCATGAGACACATTGTTGATAAAAGATTTCCGCGCCTTATCAAGAGCATGACGCCTTTCTATATCCTTTTCAAGCTGACCGTTTTTATCCTTAAGGTCCATGAGAGTCGCATCGAGAGTTGTTGAAAGAGTATTGATGCTTGTGCCAAGCTCGCCTATTTCATCTTTACCGTAATTTCCGCATTTTCGTTCAAAATTCAATGCCGCCATGTCTTTTGTTATATCATTCATTTCAACAAGCGGTCTTGTGAATTTTGCAACAAGCAAAAAGAAAAACAGTGACATTATTATTATCATCAAAAAGCTGATGAAAGAATAAACGCTGCCCGAAACCTCAACAACGCTTTCAACGTCGGCAACCGCAGAAAACAGATGAACTGTCTCCCCTGTTTCAAGAAGACTTGAAAAAACAAAATATTCGGTGTTTGTTATCGGCTTTTTAAGAATCTGAAAACTATCATATTCAAAAGCATAGCTGTGGCTGTTTGTCGGAATAAGCGAGGAAAATTCCGAACTCGTCACAAAAGAAGACGCAAAGTGGTCACTGCCGTAAACCGAGCTGTTATAATCCGAAGCATAAGAAACGGTGCCGTCGGCATTAATGATTTCAAATGAAACATTATTATTGCTCGCAATCGACGAT
>JAZLCS010000022.1:0-18693 GCA_045614385.1 Acutalibacteraceae bacterium
ATATCGTGTGGAGGTGTCATCTTGCCGAGGTCGGTTGTGCCGTTATTCCAGATAAGGCAGTGGCGGTAACTTACACCGTTATAATATCTGAACTCGTCGTTGCCGAAATGCTCCTGAACGGTCTTGATGATTTCAGCCGCATCCTCGCTTGAGATATCGCCTGCGGAATAGTCAATCATTGTTTTGTCGCCGTAGTTTTCCTCATCGCTGAGGGTAACAACGTTACAGCGAAGAGCAACGTCGGTATCCTTCATCTTAACACCGATGCTCACAGCTTCAAGGGGAGAACGGCCTGTGTAGCAAATCTTGGGGTCGTAGCCGAGAACACTGAGGTTTGCAACGTCACTGCCCGGCTTGAGACCGTCGGCAACGGTTTTAACAAGACCTACTCTGCCTTTTTTTGCAAGAGCATCAAAATTCGGCTTTTTTGCAAGCTCCATGGGAGTTTTGCCGCCAAGCGCAGGAACGGGATAATCCGCCATTCCGTCATAAAGTATAACTGCGTATTTCATTTATATCAACCTTTCTTAATAACCGTTGATTTCTTTTCTTTGCATTGCGCCGAGAATTTTTTCGCGGACATTGCCGTATTTTTTCTCGAGTGAATTGAGGAATTCCTTGACCTCCTGCCGCTCTGTTGTGCCGTCGGCAGGGCATTTGCTTTTGACGGTAGGCAGGTTTTCCTTGCGGCATACCCTTGCGCAATCGCTTTCTCTCGCAAAAATCATGGGTCTTATCATGTAGATATCTTTTCTTGAAAGATAGGTCACGGGCATAAAGCAGTCGAGAGTGCCGCCGTTAAAGAGATTCATTATAAATGTTTCGGCAACGTCATCGAGATGATGTCCGAGTGCGATTTTGTTGCAGCCTGCCGCTTTTGCCGCATCGTGAAGCGCACCTCTGCGCATTCTTGCGCACAGGCTGCAAGGGTTACTCTCTTTTCTTATGTCAAAAATAACCTCGGCAAGCTGTGTTCTTTTTATAATGTATTCAATGTCATACTTTTGGCAAAGTTCTTCGATTGCCGAATAATCGGCATCCTCGCCGCCGAAGCGCGGGTCAAGGGTTATAGCAACAAGCTCGAATTTTGCGGGATAAAATATGCGCAGGTTCGCCATCGCCGCAAGCAGTGCAACCGAATCCTTACCGCCCGACACGCCGACGGCAATTCTGTCGCCGTCTTTTATCATATCATACTGCTGGCAGGCAGAACGCATATAGCTTAATAATTTTTGCATTTTCTATCACTCTATATTTACAGGCTCAACGCCGACTGTTTTGCCTGTCTTATTGTCAATTTCAAATATGCAGCCGTTCATCATGCAGTTGCCCTCGGCTGTATCGAATCTTGCCGGCATTCCCGTGCGAAGCCAGTCGATTGAGATTTCGGGCTTGACGCCCAGAACAGACTGCTTCGGACCTGTCATGCCGATGTCGGTTATATATGCCGTGCCTTTCGGCAAAATCTGAGCATCGTTTGTCATAACGTGGGTATGTGTGCCGAAAACGGCGGACACCCTGCCGTCAAGATAAAAGCCCATGGCTCTTTTTTCGGCAGTTGCCTCTGCATGAAAATCAACTATTTTTATTTTGCAATCCGGAATCTTGGGCAGAATTTCATCAATCGCCGTGAACGGATTGTCGCATCTGTCCATATAAACCGCACCGGCGAGGTTTATTATTGCAATTTTGGTAAAGCCCATATCAACAACGGAATATCCTTTGCCGGGGTTGCTTTTATGAAAGTTTGCGGGTCTGATAATATCATCGCGTTCATCAAGCATTTCATAGAATTCGCGGCGGCGGTAAACATGGTTGCCCGTTGTTATAAAGTCCACACCGCTGTCAAAAAGATATTGCGCGGAAAAAGGTGTTATGCCGTTGCCTACAGCCGAATTTTCGCCGTTGGCAATGCAAAAATCAATACCTTTAAGCTTTTTATAAGCCGGTAAAACGCGGCGCAAGAACTCGCAACCGCTTGCGGAGACAACATCTCCGATAACGAGAATATTCATTTTGCCTCCTGAAAAATTAAAGGGCTGCATTTCTGCAGCCCCATTTTCTTATTTTGCGTAATCAGTGGTTCTGCTTTCTCTGATAAGGTTAACTTTAATCTGACCGGGATATTCCATGCTATCCTCAATCTTCTTAGCAACATCTCTTGCGAGAAGAACCATCTTATCATCGTTAACGACTTCGGGTTTAACCATAATTCTGACTTCTCTGCCCGCCTGGATAGCGAATGAACGGTCAACGCCTTCGAACGAATTTGCAATTTCTTCAAGCTTCTCAAGACGCTTGATATAGTTCTGAACATCCTCGCGTCTTGCGCCGGGTCTTGCAGCCGAAATAGCGTCGGCAGCCTGAACAAGAACGGCGGTGATTGTTTTCGCTTCAACCTCACCGTGGTGGGCCTTGATTGCGTGAAGAATGGTTTCGTTTTCTTTATATCTCTTTGCAAACTCTACGCCGAGATCAACGTGGGAGCCTTCCATCTCATGGTCAAGAGCCTTGCCGATATCATGAAGCAAGCCTGCTCTCTTTGCAGTCTTTACGTCGGTGCCAAGTTCCGATGCCATAAGACCTGCAATATATGAAACCTCGAGAGAGTGATTGAGAACATTCTGACCGTAGCTTGTGCGGTATCTGAGGCGACCGATAAGCTTGACAATTTCGGGATGAACGTTGTTAACGCCTGCGTCGATAACAGCGTGTTCACCTGTCTGCTTGATGGTCTGCTCAACCTCGCGCTTCGCTTTGTCATACATTTCTTCGATTCTTGCGGGGTGAATTCTGCCGTCGGCAATAAGCTTTTCAAGAGTGAGACGCGCAATTTCTCTGCGCACGGGGTCAAAGCTTGAAACGGTGATTGCTTCGGGAGTATCGTCAATGATAAGGTCAACACCGGTTATCATTTCAAGGGTTCTTACGTTTCTGCCTTCGCGGCCGATGATTCTGCCCTTCATTTCGTCATTAGGCAGGGCAACAACCGAAACGGTTGACTCCGCAACATGGTCTGCGGCGCAGCGCTGAATTGCGGTTGTGATGATTTCTCTTGCGAGAGAATCGGCTTCGTCCTTTGTTTTCTGCTCAATTTCCTGAATCTTGACAGCCTTTTCGTGATTGAGGTCTTCATCAAGAACTTTAAGAATATAATCCTTTGCCTGTTCTTTAGTATAACCCGAAATTCTTTCGAGCATTTCAAACTGGCTTCTCTTTATGCTCTCGATTTCTTCAAGGCGTTCATCCGCAGTCTTGATTTTTTCATTGAGGACTTCCTCTTTCTTTTCAAGGTTGTCGCTCTTTTTATCAAGGCTTTCTTCTTTTTGATTAATGCGGCGTTCCATTCTCTGAACTTCGTTGCGCCTTTCGCGAAGCTCTTTTTCTGTTTCTGTTCTCTGCTTGTGGATTTCATCCTTGGCTTCAAGGATGGCTTCTTTTTTCTTTGCTTCGGCGGCTGCAATTGCATCGCTGACAATTTTATTTGCTTCCTGCTCAGCGGAGCCTATGGCTGCCTCGGCAACTTTCTTCCTATGTAAACCGCCGAGCACAAAGCCGATAACCACACCGACAACAAGAGCAACAACGGCAGCAATAAGAATCACTACAAAGTTATCCAAGTTTTTGCGTACCTCCTTTTTGAGTTTTTGTGACTTTTCAAAAAATAAGTCAATATGAAAATTGACAAAAAAATCAACCAATGGTGTTTTCGGATGTTAATTCACCCTTCTTGGCACAAAATAACACCATTGTATTAATAGTATACTTTTAAAGGTGCGTTGTCAAGTTTTTTATGAATATTTCATGATTTTTTCTATTGACTTTGGTGATTTTGAGTGATAATATAATGATAATATCGAAATCGTTGAAGCAGAAGGCTGTTTGCAACAGGCTTTTTTCAGAGAGCCGCCTCAAGGGCTGAAAGGGCGGCAAAAGCCAGCTTTCAGTTACCGCCTGCCGAGAGCCGCCGTATTCAAGGCGCGCCGTATCAGCTGCGTTAAAGCTGCCGAGAGCCGATTTATGTCGGAATGACGGGTGGAACCGTGGAGTATATTATGCTTCATCCTGTTTTTTTTACAGGATGAAGCTTTTTTATTTGTAATTTATGAAAGGATTTGATAAATATGGTAAATGTTACGCTCAAGGGCGGAGTCGTTAAGGAATTCGAAAACGGCACAACCGCTATGGAAATCACCAAAAGCCTCGGCATGGGTCTTTATAAAGCCGCCTGCGTTTGTAAAATCGACGGCGAAGTAAAAGACCTCAGAACTCCCATTGAAAAAGACTGCGAACTCGAAATACTTACATTTGACGACGCAAACGGCAAGTGGGCGCTGCGCCACACCGCATCTCACATTCTTGCTCAGGCAGTTAAAAGACTTTATCCCAACGCAAAGCTTGCCATCGGTCCCGCTATCGATAACGGCTTCTATTACGATTTCGATGTTGATGTCCCCTTCACTCCCGAAGTTCTCGAAAAAATAGAAGCAGAGATGAAGAAAATCGTTAAAGAAGGCCTTGTTCTTGAGCAGTATGAGCTCGATGCCGACGAAGCAATAAAGCTCATGGAAGAAAAAGGCGAAACCTTCAAGGTTGAGCTCATTCAGGAGCACGCAGGCAAAGGCGAAAAGATTTCGTTCTATAAGCAGGGCGAATTCGACGAGCTCTGCGCAGGCCCTCATATTCCCGACACAAGCAGAATCAAGGCATTCAAGCTCACCTCCTGCACGGGTGCATACTGGAGAGGCGATTCCAACAACAAGATGCTCCAGAGAGTTTACGGCACCGCTTTCACAAAGAAAGAAGATCTCGAAGCTCATCTTGAAGCAATCGAAGAAGCAAAGAAACGCGACCACAATAAAATAGGCAGAGAACTCGGTTATTTCACAACCGTTGAATCAATCGGTCAGGGTCTGCCCATTCTCATGCCCAAGGGTGCAAGAGTTGTTCAACTCCTTCAGAGATGGGTTGAAGACGTTGAACAGAAAAACGGTTATCTTCTCACCAAAACTCCTCTCATGGCAAAGAGAGATCTTTACAGAATTTCCGGTCACTGGGACCATTACCGTGACGGCATGTTCATTCTCGGCGACCCCGACGATGAAGAAAAGGAATGCCTTGCTCTGCGTCCCATGACCTGCCCGTTCCAGTATCAGGTTTATCTCAACAGCGCAAGAAGCTACCGTGACCTTCCCATGCGTCTTGGCGAAACATCAACCCTTTTCCGCAACGAGGATTCGGGCGAAATGCACGGTCTTATCCGTGTGCGCCAGTTCACGATTTCAGAGGGTCACCTTGTTATCAGACCCGACCAGCTTGAAGAAGAATTCAAGGGCTGTCTCAGTCTTTGCAAATACTTCCTCGAAACCGTCGGCATGCTCGATAAATGCACCTTCCGTTTCTCACAGTGGGATCCCGCAAACACCGCAAAGTACGAAGGCACCGCAGAGCAGTGGAATGCTGCTCAGGAAGCAATGGGCAAAATCCTCGACAATCTCGGTGTTGATTATGAAATCGGTATCGACGAAGCCGCTTTCTACGGACCCAAGCTTGACATTCAGTTCAAGAACGTTTTCGGCAAGGAAGACACAATCGTAACAATTCAGATTGACATGCTTCTTGCGGAAAAATTCGGTATGTATTACATTGATACCGACGGACAGAAGAAGCTTCCCTATATCATCCACAGAACAAGCCTCGGCTGCTATGAAAGAACGCTTGCTTATATTCTTGAAACTTTCGCAGGCGCGCTTCCTCTCTGGCTTTCACCCGAACAGGTCAGACTTCTTCCCATCGCAGACCGTCACCATGCATACGCAAAGGAAGTTGCCGCAAAGTTCGAGGAACTCGGCATGCGTGTTTCGGTTGATGACAGAAGCGAAAAAATCGGCTATAAAATCCGCGAAGCACAGCTCGAAAAAATTCCCTATATGCTGCTTGTCGGCGACAAGGAAATCGAAGACGGCGCAGTTTCAGTCCGTAAGAGAGGCGAAGGCGACCTCGGCGCAAAGAGCGTTGACGAATTCATCGCAAGCGCACTTGCAGACATCGCATCAAAGAAAATCTGGTAAAAAATATGAGAACGCAGTTTCAGCTGCGTTCTCTTTTTTAACAAAAAATCCACTCTGTTTTTGTCACTTTCAACAAGATTTCAAAAACTTTTTTAAAATCGCAAGTGAGATTTTGCTATGAAAAAACGAGAAAAACAGAGCATTCGCGAGATTGCAGAATGTAAATTAAAAAATTCAAAAAAAGCTATTGACATTCTCAAAACCTTGTGATAATATATGCAGGCACGAAAAAATTAAATGGAGGAAATGTTATGTCCACTTATATGCCTAAAGCGGGCGATATCGTCCGTAAGTGGTATGTGATCGATGCAGCAGGCAAGCCCATGGGTAAAGTTCCTGTTGAAGCTGCAAAGCTTCTTCGCGGCAAGCACAAGGCTATCTTCACTCCTCACGCAGACTGCGGCGATCATGTTATCATCATCAACGCTGAGAAAGCAGTTCTCACAGGCAACAAGCTTGATCAGAAAATGTATTACCGTCACACCGGTTACATCGGTCACCTCAAAGAGGTTAAGTACAGCACTCTTATGAAAACAAGAGCTGACTTCGCAATGACACTCGCTGTTAAGGGCATGATTCCCGACACAGTTATCGGCCGTCAGGCTCTCACCAGACTTCGCGTATTCAAGGGCGCAGAACACGTTCATGCCGCTCAGAAGCCCGAAGCATGGGAATTTTAAGAAAGGGAGGCTATAAATAATGTACGATTCAAATCCTTATTTCTACGGCACAGGCCGCAGAAAGAGCTCAGTTGCCAGAGTACGCGTTTATGCAGGTACAGGCAAAATCACAATCAATGACAGAGATATCGACGATTATTTCGGTCTTGAAACACTCAAGCTCATCGTTCGTCAGCCTCTCGCTCTCACAGACACAGCAGAGAAGTTTGACATCGTTTGCCGCGTAGGCGGCGGCGGCGTTACCGGCCAGGCTGGTGCTATCCGCCACGGTATCGCAAGAGCACTTCTTCAGTATGACGAAAACCTTCGTCCCGCCCTCAAGAAGGCAGGTTTCCTCACCAGAGACCCCAGAATGAAGGAAAGAAAGAAGTACGGTCTCAAAGGCGCACGCCGTGCACCCCAGTTCAGCAAGAGATAATTTATCCCGAATGGGGATTATCGAAAACCCTTGGAATCACCCGATTCCAAGGGTTCTTTTGTTTATACAAAAACTGCCCGCAGGCGTATGTCTGCGGGCAGTTTGATTTTTTATTAAAGCTTTGAAAAACCGTGGCAATTAATAAGTGCATCGAGCTTTTTGCCCTCTTTGCAGAGCGGGCACTCGTGAGAAGGAGTTGCGAAATATCCGGGCAAGTCGTTGGGGTTGAAAACAGAGTTAACGGCATAGCCGTCAATTTCATTCGCTGTTGCAAAAATAGATGCAACGCCGACAACCTCTCCTCCGTAATACTTAACAGCTTCCATAGCAGCTCTTACCGTGCCGCCGGTAGCAACCGAAACAGCAAGAACAAGAACATGCTTGCCCTGAATCATGGGAACAATATTGTCTCTGAACATAAGCTGAGAGCTGCTGGTCATTTCGGGGGTTACAACATAAATTGTCTGATGGGCATTAATGTTCATCCAATGATTTTTTGTAAGCTCATCGGCAAGGCATGCGCCGATAACCTCTGTGCCGTCAAGGCAGAGAATGGTGTCCACAATATTAACTTTATAATGGCTGTTGCTGCAAAGCTCCTGCGCAACTGCCCTGGCTTCCGAAAGGCGGGATTTCTGTGCGGCAACGTCAATATAGTAATTGCTGTGAGAATGGTTCGTTGCAAAATGTCCCTTTGCAACACGAAGATAAAGATTGCTTCTTTTTGTTTTGATTTTAGTAATACTTGTTGTAGGCATGAGAAATCCTCCTCGAATGATTTAGGATATGGTTTTATTGTATAACAAATATATTAAAAACGCAAGAAAAAAATAAGAAGAAACCATCAGCCCGCCGTTACTCTGAACAGCGGGCTGAATCTTATGCCTTCTCAGGCTTATTTATACCCTTAACAACATTGAATCCGACTCGGACTCTGAATTTCATTTTGCCCTTTTTTGCATTTTCGGGCAGAGAAAACACATTTCCGTATTTAAACGCACCTTTAAGAATTTTAGCCGTTTCTTTGTTTTCGGTAAAATTCTTTGTTGAGAGCGGTTTTGACCACTTTGCTCCGATTTCCTCATAGCTGTCATAGGTTAAATCGGCAGGCGAAATGTTGCCGCTGAAAAGATAATTCGCAACATTTCCGAAGCCTTTGAAATCGCCGACAAGCCATGAAACGCCGCAATCATTAAGCGCGGTGAGAGAATATTCCATATTCTCCTCCGACCTTATTTTGCTGACGATAAAAGGAACTCCCCTTTTTTTAAGAGAACGTACTCCATTAATCATAGCATCAGTTTCAAACGTTGTTCGGAAATGCGAATACAGGCCGTAAGCGATATTATCCGAGTGAAAATCGCTTGCAGGCGGCAGAGTATCTGCATCAAAAGGTGCCTGCATAATAACAATATGCCTGTCATCAAGATTTCTTACGGCTTTATATATTCTTCTGTAGAATTTATGAAGTGTATCAAGCTTGTTTTCCCAATCGGCAACGCAGTGAAGCGGTCTGTTGAGCAAATCATACGCCGCAACCGCAGGCTCATCTTTATAATGCGCCGAAACTTGAGTCCAGAGCTTTACAACGGCATTTCTTGCCTCAAAGCCTTCTTTGGACGATTCAAAAAGCACGCTTTTTTCGCCGCTTGCGCAAGATGAGCTGTTATTCTGAAATCCGGGTGCAGAATGCAAATCAAAAATCACGTAAAGACCTGCTTTTTTGCATTTTTCAACCAAGAAATCAAGACGTTCAAAATCAATATCGCCCTTACGGTTTTCTTTTCTGTAAAGATAACGGTATCTGAGCGGTATTCTCACACAGTTTGCTCCGAGCTTGCGGAGATATTTCAAATCCGAGGGTGTAATTATGCCCTCATTATATTTCTGAACAAGCTGTCTTGCGCCGTATCTGCCGAAGCGCCCTTCAAGCGCCGCAAAAACATCGCCGCTTCGTGCATCGGGTTCAAGGTCTGCTTTTCGGAAATAAAACAAATCGTCGTTGAGGTTAACTCCTCTCAGGGTGATATGTTCACCGCAATCAGAAACGAATCCGCCGTTTTCGGTTTTTAAAAAATCGGCGTCGGTTATCGGCTTTGCAGAGGTTGCCTTAACATAGCCGTAAACCGCCGGAATTGCCGCCGCGGCAACACCCGCCGCACAGCCCGCAGCCATGATTTTTTCGCCGTCTGTCAACCTGATCGCCTCCTGTTTATCCTTGAAATTATTATCGCTGACACCATACCGGCAGCCGCGCCGATGAACGCGCCTGAGCAGTCAACAAGAAAATCCGTAAGCTGGCACGCCCTGCCATCAACGAAAATCTGATGAATCTCATCGCTTGCCGCATATGCCGCCGTTATCAAAACAGCAACGCACGGTCTGAATTTGCCGAACGACCAATAAAGTGCATTGAAAACAAGCGCCGAAAGCCCCGCAAATTCAAGACAATGAGCACAGCTTCTGACAAAATCATCGCTCAGCCCGAAC
This sequence comes from Acutalibacteraceae bacterium, assembly GCA_045614385.1. Classification (GTDB taxonomy): domain Bacteria; phylum Bacillota; class Clostridia; order Oscillospirales; family Acutalibacteraceae; genus CAG-177. The sequence continues at coordinate 9,660 of JAZLCS010000022.1, forward strand.
CACAACAGCCTTGCCGTGTTTTCGCTCAGCTCCTTTGACTCCTCGCCGTTCTGAGCCGAAAGAAAAAAGATAACCGCCATGCATATTGCAACAAGGCACCATGAAATTATTATGGCAAATTTATTTTGCTTCATTTAGTCATACCTCTTGGCACCGATAAAAGACACTGTTGATTCGGAATCAAGAACGGTTATTCCCTCAACATCTTCAGCGGCAACAAATCGGCTTGAGCGCGAATAAAGAGGGAAGAAAATTCCCTGCTGAAGAATATAGTTTTCCGCAGTGAAGCATCCGCCGAGCAAATCGCTGTCGCTTTCAACCTGAAGCAGCCTGCCTATTATCAAGTCAAACTCCGCTGAATCAAAGCGGAACATTCCGCCGCCCTCGAGAGACGCAAGAAAATCCACCGCACTTTCAAATTCGGATTCGAACCCTGCAAGCGCAATCTGGTAATCTCCCTGCGAAACCGCCTTTGAAATTTCTTCTGAAGTTTTCGTTTCGAGGCTGACCGCGAAGCTGACTCCCATTGTCTGCTGCCAAATCTGAATCTGACTGCGAACGGCTGATTCGAGCCTTTCGGGGCAGATGATTTTAATTGTCACCTTATCTTTACCGAGTTCGCCAAGCCCACTCTGCCAGAGCTGAGCCGCCATCGCTTTATCGAAAGCAAGCTCGGGAGTCTGAGAGCCGACGGCTGCCCTGTAATTCAGGCTGCCTGCAAAGCAGCTTTTCGGCACGAATCCGTTCTGAACCTCACCGTTTGCATCATCGGCTGTAAAAAGGCTTCTGTCAACCGAGCTGCAAAGAGCTTTTCTGATATTTGCATTTTCCAAATATGAGTCCGAACAATTAAAAACAAATCCGAAAACCGAGTTTGAATTTTCTTTGACAACAACCGTTTCTTCGGGTATTTCGCAATCGGGCGGAAGCAAAGCCGCGCTGAGCGACTGCGAAGAAAGCTTGCCGACGACCGACTGAATGCTTGACTCAAAACCAAAAACAACAGAGGCAGGTATAACCTCCTGTTCCCCCGCATATTCGCTGTTTCTTCTTATCGTCATTGAAGATGACGAATCCCATGAGCCGACATAGAACGGCCCGTTACAAAGAATATGCTTATATGTCAGACCGTAGCGGCCGTTTGTGGCATTAAAAAACTCCTCATTACATGGCATAAAGACGCTTTCGGCAAACCTTTTGAGCATATCGGAGCAAGGCTCTCTGAGTTTAACAATAAGCGTTGAATCATCAGGCGCGCTGACGCCGAGCGCAGAAACATCCATGGCTCCCGAATATATTTCGGTTGCGTTTTCAACGGCAAAAAGTCTGTGCGCCATAGGCGAGCTTATCTGCGGAGAAACCGCTCTCTGCATGGCAAAAACGAAGTCATGCGCAGTAACGCTCACTTCACTGAATTTATCATAGAATTCCTGACCGAACTGGCTTTTGATTGCCGACGGGCATTTCCATTTTGTTCCCTGCTTAAGCTTGAAGGTGTATGTCAGCCCGTCGGAAGAAATCTCCCAGCTTTCGGCAATTCCGGGAATAACCTCACCGCTTGCCGAAATACGCACCAAGCCTTCAAAAACATTGTTTATAACTATCTTTGCGCCCGTGTCGCCCGCATATTGCGGGTCAAGGGTTGATGGGGATTTATCAATGGCATAGGATATCGATTTCCCCGCGCCGTCATCAGAGCATGAGGCAAGCGAGAGAATCAACACAACCGCCATTATTACAGAAAGAAAACGCTTCATTTGTTTTCCTCCATCCATTTTGCAAGCTGGTCGGCAAGTGGATTGCTCGAGGTTTTCTGCTTTGCCTGCTGCTGCATATATTTTGCAACGTCTCTTTTGCCTGCACCGGAGCTTTCTTTTCTCTTTTCAAAATCAGAAAGTCTTTCGCGGTAACCGCAGACACAGAAAAACGCCTTTTTATCGCCCTCACCGCGCATTTCAAGCTTTTTGTGGCATTCGGGGCACCTTGCATTCGTAACAACCGAAATACTCTTGCGATAGCCGCACTCCCTGTCCTGACAAACAAGCATCTTGCCCTTTTTGCCGTTGACCTCAAGCAGATATTTGCCGCATTCGGGGCAGGCTTCGCGGGTCATGTTATCATGTCTGTATTTTGATTCACTTGCTTTGACCGACGAAACAAGCGATGTTGCATATGTGCGCATTTCTTCGATAAACTTTTTGTCATCTGCGCTTCCTTTTGCGATAAGCGACAGTCTCTGCTCCCACCTTGCAGTAAGCTCGGCAGATTTCAAATCGGGCGGTACGATTTCAATAAGCTGCTTGCCCTTTGAGGTTGGGAATATCTCCTTGCCCCTGCGCTCAACACAGAAAGAATCAAAAAGCTTTTCGATTATATCGGCTCTTGTTGCGGGTGTGCCAAGACCACCTGCGGTTTTAAGCGCATCCTTGAGCGAACCGTCGTCCACCTGACCGGTCGGGTTTTCCATTGCCGAAAGCAGAGTTGCTTCGGTATATCTTGCGGGAGGAGTTGTTTTGCCGGCAACAAGGCGAACTCCTTTCGGGAACACGGGTGCTCCCTGAGAAAGCGCGGGCAGGGTTTGTGCCTTAACATCATCATCGCCGTCATCATCCTCCGAAAGCGACGAATCATAAAGAGCCTTCCAGCCTGCAGATTTCACGGACTGACCCTTTGTGTAAAACTTATGCTTACCGATTGTAATTGTGACCTGCATTTCGTCATATTCAAACGGTGCACTGAGCACAGCAAGAAAGCGGCGCACAACCAAATCGTATATATGCCTTTCCTCACGCGAAAGCTTGTTTAAATCAACATACTGCTCGGTCGGAATTATTGCGTGATGGTCGGTAACCTTCGCATCGTTAACAATATATTTCGTCGGAATCGGTTTTGAACGCAGAACCGCATTAGCCGCATCTTTATACGGCCCGATTGCTACCGCACGCAAACGCTCGGGAAGCGTTGCCGCAACATCCTTTGTTATATACCTCGAATCCGTTCTCGGATATGTGAGCAGCTTATGGGTTTCATAAAGGCTCTGCATGAGCGAAAGAGTCTGCTTTGCGGAATATCCGTATTTTTTGTTGGCATCTCTCTGCAATTCCGTGAGGTCATAGGCTGCGGGCGGAGCTTTGAATTTATATGCCTTTTTAACCTCAGAAAGCACACCTCTCTGACCTTTTACCGCATCGGCAACAGCCTGCGCCGCCGCAGCATCAAAGAACCTTGCCTGATTGCGCGAATCCTTGTATATCGCGGAAAAACCGTCAAAATCCGCTTTAACGGTGAAATAATCCTTTGGTCTGAATTTAAGAATTTCTTCTTCTCTTTTAACTATCATTGCAAGCGTCGGGGTCTGCACCCTTCCTGACGAAAGCTGAGCATTATGCTTGCAGGTGAGCGCACGGCTGACGTTGAGACCGATGAGCCAGTCTGCCTCCGCTCTGCACTGCGCGCTTTTATACAGATTATCATACTGCGAAGCGGGTTTCAGCGCGGCAAAGCCCTCTCTGATTGCTTTATCTGTCTGCGAGGATATCCAAAGGCGAAGCATGGGCTTCCTGCAATTTGCTTTTTTGATTATCCAGCGCGCAACAAGCTCGCCCTCACGCCCCGCATCGGTTGCAATAACAACCCTGTCAACTTCATTGCTGCCGAGCAGCGAGCTGACTGCCTTGAACTGCTTTGCGGTCTGACCGATAACAACAAGCTTCATATTCTTTGGCAGCATGGGCAAATCCTCCATGCGCCATGTTTTATATTTATTGTCATAGGCTTCGGGGTCGGCAAGAGTTACAAGATGACCCAAAGCCCAGGTGATTATATATTTGTCGCCGATTATGCATCCGTTGCCGTTCTTTTTGCAGCCGAGAACGCGGGCAATATCCCTTGCAACAGACGGCTTTTCGGTTAAAACAAGAGTTTTTGCCAAAAAAATCTCTCCGTTTCGCTTTATATTATTCCAAAATATATGATAACAAAAACAAGATGGTTTAATTTTCTTTTTTGGCATTAAGATAAATTTATTATGTATAAAAATAAGGACAGCCGCAAAGACTGTCCTTAAGGCGAATGGAATAATTATTTAATTATAACCGCCTGAGAAAAAAGTTTTGTCCAGTTTGAAGTGAAAACATCCATCGGCTGCGATATGTTTGCGCCTTTTGACGGGTCATGAAGAATAACGTTTTCTTCATTATATCCTATCAGCACCAGACAATGCTCGCGCACCAGCTCCTGATAAGTTTTGCCTGTCGGATTGCCGTTGCTGTCAACGCACTGCCACAAAACGCCCTCATAGATAGTAACGCCGTTGCTTGCGCCCCACACAACAACGGGTCTGCCTTCGCTCACATGGCGAAACAAATCTTCAACCGTGCAACCCGAAATATTCTTGACCCTGTCGCCGGCAAATTTGCTCATGCCCTCGGCAAGCGGTTTTGCAAAGCAGCCGTAAGCTCCGTCAGCTCTCTTTTTTCTCGGATCTCCGACGAATTCTTCAAACGGATCCGCCGCATACCACACTCCGTCTTTCTGATATTTCTTTGAACCGGTAGGAACTGCATTAACCATCTGCTCTGCGGTTACATCGTATCCGTAAAAACGCAAAACCATTGTTGCCGAAACAGCCTCACAGCCCATCGGATAACCGAGGCTTATCTGATTGAGATAAGGTACGCCCTCAACCTTTGCCGAGCTCGGAAGCGGCGGCAATGTTGTTTCTTCTGCGGTTGTCTTTTCTATTCCGAAAACAGCCTTTACCAATTTTCTGACCAAGGGTTCACCCTGCGTTTTTTTAGCACCCGTGGTTTCCGCCTGCGTTGTTTCGGGTACGGTTGCAACCGGCTCAGCGGTTGTAACAACAGCGGTCGTTAATGAAGGTGCCGTTGTTTTTGCCAAAACGGTTGTGGCCAACTTCGTGGTAACGGGTTTTGTTGTTGAAATTACGGTTGTCGTTGTTGTATGTGATTCTGTTGTTGCCCTCGGAGCATCGGTAAAAGTTTCTGCCACAGTCTGCATCAAGGTTGATATAAGCGAAACACTATGTGTCTCTTCTTTACTTGTATTTCCGTTTCTGTTCACAGAGGCTATCACAGCCCCTGCGATTATCAAAACAGCAATAACGCCGCATAAAAGCCATATGTTTTTTGAAATTTTTTTCATTTTATCCTCCATATACGAACACCCTTAACAAAAATCAAAGCATATGTGCTCTGATTTCTTCGCCGCTCATCGCAATAAGATATGCAGGCGGAATGTCAAACATTGTTTTGCATCCCGATGCACCGTCTGCCTTCAGGCGGTAAGCCGCTCTTGCGCATGCCGCAATAACACCAGCAGTAAACTCGGGGTTTGAATCAAGCTTGAGGCTGTATTCGATAATGTGGCTGTTTTCATTGTTCCAGCCGCTCTTGCCTGTCCTGATAACAAAGCCGCCGTGAGGAATGCCGCCGTGGTCGCGCTCCAGCTCCTCTTTTGTGATAAAATGAACTATCGTGTCATAATCGGCAAAATAGTTTGGCATATTCTTGATTTCGCTCTCGATTCTCGCCTTGTCCGCGCCGTCTTCGGCAACAACGAAGCATTCTCTGAGATGCTTGTCCCTGACAGAAAGCTCAGGGTTTGAGCCGCTTCTGACCGCTTCAAGAGCAGCATCGATGGGGATTGTATACTGTTTGGCATCCGCAACGCCGTCAATTCTGCGGATTGCATCCGAATGGCCCTGACTGACGCCCTTGCCCCAGAAGGTATAGTCCTTTCCGTTGGGCAAAACCGCGTTTGAATAAAGTCTGCTGAGCGAAAACATTCCGGGATCCCATCCGGATGAAATAACCGCAACGTTACCGCCCTCTTTTGCGGCCTTGTCAACAGCGGCATAATGCTCGGGAATTTTTGCATGAGTATCAAAGCTGTCAACAACGGTGAAGTTTTCCGCATATTCGGGAGTCTGCTTGGGCAGGTCGGTTGCGCTGCCGCCGCAAAGGATGAGAACATCTATCTTATCTTTGAAGCTGAGAACATCATCAGCCGGATAAACCTTTGCACCCTCTGTCAGAATCTTAACCGTTTCGGGATTTCTTCTGGAAAAAACCGCAACAAGCTCCATATCGCTGTTGTTTTTGATTGCGCATTCAATCCCCCTGCCGAGATTGCCGTAACCCATAATTCCGATTTTTATGCTCATAAAACAAACTCCTTCTGTTGTGTTTGCGTATTTTTGCTATTATAACACAGTTTTTTTAAAAATGATATAACAGTTTAAAGATTTTTCAAAAAAATTCACGGGCGCATAATGCACCCGTAAAAAATCAATCGGTATTTTTATCTCTTTTTCTGTAGCGGTAAAGAGCTATCAAAGATGAAATTATCCCTGCAATCTGAGCAAAAACAGCGGTTGAACCCAAAACAGAATGATAAACCGTCCAAGTTGCCATATTTGCAAGCAACAAAAGTCGAATGTTCTGCTCTTTTTTCTGACACATTGCAAGCATATAGAAAACAGCCGCAACAATTGAAAGCAAATCTATCCATTTTTCAAAGCCGAGTGCACCGCCTGCGACATAGAGCACAAGAAAAATCATCTTTTCAGCAAAAGGAACATCGTTCCCCTTTCTTTCATGCCAAAACGAAAAAAGAATCTGCAAAACCGCCACAAAGTTGATAATAACACCGGAGCTGAATTCATCAAGCAAGAGAATGTTGAGCGCCGCCAGCACATTCACAACTGCCGACACAGTCAACATTTGCTTTTTATTTTTAAGCTGCAAAGTCAGGATTGCCCCTGCCGTAACAACAAGGCCCAACACCTGACCTATGTAATATTTCATATAATCACCAAAATCGTATTCATAATAATTCCGCAGCAAGCCGTTGAAGCCTCAGGCAAAACCAACAGTTCTGAGTTAAAACTCATAGTTGGGTTTAACGATTTTTCCGCTTGTTGCCGCTTCAACAATCGCAAGGCACACCGCAACGGTTTTTGCACCCTCGCGCGCATCCGTTACAACCGGCTTATCGTTAAGGATTGCATCTGCAAAAACCTCAAACTCCTTGACCGCATTGTGGTTGTTGACCTGAATTTCAATTGTCTGCGGTTCTTTGGTAACGCCCTCATCATCCGTAACAAAAAGTGTCATCGTGGGCGAAGTGTTGTCGCAAATAAGCGTTCCTTTCGTGCCGTAAATAACCGTACGCATTGTGTAATCGCGCTTGCAACCCGTTGAAACGAAAACCTTGCCCGCAACATTCTCGCCAAACTTCATGATTGCAATTGTTGCGTCGTCATATGGAACCATCGGCAAAAGCTTGTGTGTTCCGTATGCAAAAACCTCCTGCGGGTCACCTGCAAGCCAGCGGAGAAGGTCAACAGCATGGCATCCGCCGCCGATAACGCCGTGGCGGTTCGGGTCAGCGCGCCAATTATCACAAAGCTTCATATAATCATGGGCATATTCGGACTCAACAAAATAAAGCTCGCCGATTGTGCCCGATTCAATGATTTCCTTCGCTTTTTCAAAAGCGGGAGTAAAACGGCAAATCTGACCGACCATAAACTTTGAGCCCGATTCGTCTGCCACTCTGACAATTTCTTCAAGATCCTCGCGTGTAAGCGCAAGCGGCTTTTCGCAAAGAACATGCTTGCCTGCACGAAGAAAATCGCAAGACACCTTAACATGCTGCTGGTCGGGAATTGCAACCGTAACAACATCAATATCCTTGTTATTGACAATATCCGTATAATCGGTAAACCTTTTTTCTTCGGGTATTCCGTATCTTTCGCCTGCAAAGCGAAGATTATCCTCGTCGCAATCACATATCGCCGCGATTTCCGCACCGTAATTCATCGCGCCTTCAACATGACACATACCGAATTTCATGCCAATGTTTGCAACTTTCAATTTCTTTACCATAGACAAGCTCCTTTTAAAAATCAATAACGATATTTTACAACGAAACAAACAGTTAGTCAACATTTAGCATAATTGTTTATTCATGCTGTTGTACACAAAAATTCTCACAAAACAATAACCGTTGAATTTCCGGTTCGCAAAAAGCCGACGGGAGGGTCGCCCTTCCGTCGGCTTTTGTTGCTAAGAGAATTATCAATATCCGTATTCGGGATAGATATAATCTTCACTCCAAGTGCAGTTTTCTGTTGTAATATCTTCAAGGAACATGAAGTATGATGTTTCCCAATAACCGAAGGTGCAGTTACGGAAAGTGAGTGCACAGTCGTCGGTTTTTTCAAAACAACCGAAACTGTCGGAGTCTTTGAGCGTACAGTTCGTAAATTCAAACACGCCCTCTGCTTCAATAATATTCATCGGGCCGGATGAGCAATCACGGATAATACTGTCGTTCAGTGTTTCAAAATAATCGCTCAGATTGTAATAACCTTTTTTGATAACTATTTCGGTATTTGAAGATACGGAATTCAGAAAATCACGGACGGAAGCTACTTCGACGGTTTTCATCGGAACGCCGTTTTTTTCTTCTGTGGCACCGATTGTTTCCGCATCATTATTGAATACTCTAATTTCAAAATATTAGTGTAAAGATTATTTTGATGAGTTCAAACATCTGACTGAAGAAATGTGAATACCATGTTGCAATATTTCCTTCACCGTTGATATCAAAGGCTTCAAAATGGCTGTAATCGTCTGTCCAGTTAAATGCGCCTATCGTATTGTACCATTCAGTGGGATAATTATATCCTCTTCGGATGGAAGTATAATCCGAATCAATATAAAATCGTTGTTCAAACTGACCGTAACGGTAATCTTCAGGGTGATTGCAGTCATAGGCAATCAATACATGAGTGCCGTCAGATTGTGTGTATGCACCCGTCATAAGAATGGTGTGGCCTGTTTCCTCAAAAATCCCTGATGGATAAACGGTGCTACAAATTTGAACCATATATCAAGGTAAACAAAAAGAACCATCCATTGGATGGTTCTCTTTGTTGGCGCCTCAAACAGGACTCGAACCTGTGACACCGCGGTTAACAGCCGCGTGCTCTACCGACTGAGCTATT
>JAZLCS010000023.1:0-9664 GCA_045614385.1 Acutalibacteraceae bacterium
TTATTCTTTCAATGGGCGGAAGCCTTGGTGCAAAGCCTGTCAATGACGCGGTGATGGGGCTTATTCTCAATAAATATAAAGATAATGACTGCGTTTTTCTTCACGCAACCGGAAAGAATGCGGAGCAATTCAAAACGGAGCTTGAAGAAAAGGGAGTTAATCTTTCAGCCAACCCCCATGTAAGAATTGTTGAATATATCGATATTCCCAAGTGCCTGCCCGCTGCCGACCTTGTAATCGGCCGTTCGGGTGCGAGCACACTCAGCGAGCTTCAGGCGTTGGGCAAGCCATCAATTCTTATTCCGTCGCCTTATGTCACCGAAAATCACCAGTTCCATAATGCAATGGCTCTTGTTGATAACGGCGCGGCAGAGATTCTTGAAGAAAAGGACCTCACACCGGACAGCCTGACAGAAAGAGTGAACGCTCTTCTCGGCGACAGAAACAGGCTTGAGAAAATCGGTAAATGTGCAAAAGATATGGCTGTGCTTGATGCAACGGAAAGAATATATGATACCCTTTGCGAAATAGTTAAGTAATCACACACCATGTGTCGTTTGAATAGTATGGAACAGAACGTTTCGTGCTTTCAAAGGAGCGTGGATTATGAAAAAGTTAGTTATCAGCGGGGGCAGACCCCTCAGCGGCAGTATTGACCTTCAAGGCTCAAAAAACAGCGCGCTTCCCACTCTTTCCGCAGCGGTTGCTGTTGACGGAATAAGTGTTATACATAATTGCCCCGATTTGACAGATGTTACGGCGGCACTGAAAATACTTGAACATATCGGCTGTATAATCAAACGCGAGGGGCATACTGTTGTTATAGACGCATCAACGGCATGCCGATGCGAAATACCCGAAAAGCTGATGCGTGAAATGCGCTCATCAATTGTTTTCCTTGGTGCACTTCTCACCCGTTTCGGCAGAGCGAGCGTCACTTCGCCCGGTGGCTGTGAAATAGGGCTCCGCCCGATTGATTTGCATCTTTGCTCTCTGAGAAAGATGGGTGCCGATATATGTGAAACGGGCGGCAGGCTCGAGTGTTCTGCGCCGAAAGGAATTTGCGGCTGCACAATAAGCCTTGCGTTTCCGAGCGTCGGAGCAACGGAAAATATTATGCTTGCTTCTGTGGGTGCAAGCGGTGAAACATTGATAACCAATGCGGCAAGAGAGCCCGAAATAGTTGATCTTGCAAATTTTCTTAACAAATGCGGTGCTGAAATAAGCGGTGCAGGTCAAAGCGTAATCCGTATAAAGGGCGGTAAAAAGCTTCACTCCGCCGAGCATACGATCATTGCTGACAGAATCGTTGCTTCAACTTATATGGCATGTGCCGCAGCGACAGGCGGAAAAATAGCGGTCAGAGACGTTTTGTGCGAGCATCTTGCTCCCGTTATTTCGGTGTTTGAAACAGCGGGATGCGAAGTGATGTTTAAACATGGAGAGCTTATTTTTAAAGCTCCCGAACGGATTTCAAGAGTTAAATCGATAAGAACAATGCCTTATCCGGGTTTCCCGACGGATTCGCAGGCGGTTATTATGGCAATGCTCACAAAGGCGCAGGGAACAAGCATTGTTGCGGAAAAAATATTTGAAAATCGATTCAGACATGTGCCCGAACTTATAAAATTGGGTGCAGATATAAGAGTTGAGGATGGCTGTGTTGCAGTGGTGGAAGGGGTTGAATCCCTTCATGGTGCAAAAGTGACAGCAGGCGATTTGAGAGGCGGCTGTTCTTTGGTTGTTGCCGCTCTCGGCGCAGAGGGTGAAACGGTTATTGATGAAATTCATCACATAGACAGAGGATGCGAAAGCTTTGAAGTGAGTTTGGCGAAGCTTGGAGCAGACATAAAAAGAGAATGAAAATGGCGGGATTTTAAAATGGACAGAGGATATCAGCAGGGTGGCGAACGCAGGTTAACACCTGAAGAAAGACAGCAGAGAATCAAGAAACTGAAAAGAAAAAGACGGTTCAGGCTTGCAATAGTAATCGTAGGGTTCTTTCTTGCCCTGAGCGTTGTTATAAGCCCTATTCTGCTCTTTACCGTGTTCAGGGTCAAAACCTTTACGGTAGAGGGCGCAAGCCCTTATACAAACGAGGAAATAATTGCCGCAAGCGGTATAAAACATGGTAAAAGCATGGTTTTTGCTGATTTGGAAGAGGCCGGTGCCGATATTGAAAGAATTCTTCCGTATACAGATAATGTGCGCCTGACGAAGAAGCTTCCGAGCGGAATAATCATTCGTCTGGATGAAACGGAAAGAGCATTTGCCGTTGAGCTTTCGGCGGGAATGTATGCTTTGACAAACAGCGAACTCAAGGTTCTGGAGCTTGCAGGCGAGCTGCCGAAGGGCGTTGCGCTCATAAGCGGTGTTGCTCCCGTGAAATCCGAAACAGGCGAAAAGCTTGTTTTTGCTTCCGATGACGAAACAACTGACTTGACATATACTCTTATTGAAAAAATTGCTGCGGCGATTTCAGAAAACAGCTTAAAAGGTATTGACCTGATTGATGTCACAAGCAGAAATAATATTTATATGATTTATGAAGGAAGAATTGTTCTTTGTCTTGGCGACACTTCGGATATTGAATCGAAAATATCTCTCGGAAACAGGGTTATAAATGAAGAAAACACAATAGACCCTTCACAGTGCGGCACGGTTGATTTAACCATTGCGAAGAAAGCGTATTTCAATCCGTCGGATTTCGATGATATCGAGGAGCTGGTCAATTACAGCGAAAAATACACCTTCGAAGAAACAAGCGAAGATGAAAACTCCGAAAATCAAGAAAATAATGAGGAGTTAAATGAAGAATAATCTGCCATAATTTGCAAAAAACATGGTAAAATATATATAAAATGTAAAAAATCCTTTAAAATGGTATTATTTTTAAAAATTCTTCTTGTTTTTTTTGCAAATACATGGTAATATAATTCTGTTTAATAATCTAATTATAAGGAAAAATAAAACCATAGGGGGTCATACCAATGGCATTTGAAATTGATAATGATTTTGAGAGTGCGGTTCAGATAAAGGTAATCGGTGTCGGCGGCGGCGGCGGAAACGCTGTTAACAGAATGATAACCTCAGGCGTTCTCGGTGCTGAGTTTATTGCCGTTAACACAGACAAGCAGGTTCTTGTTCACTCCAAGGCAACCCACAAGATTCAGATTGGCGAGAAGTCAACTCACGGTCAGGGTGCAGGCGGCAAGCCCGAAATCGGCGCAAAGGCTGCAGAAGAAAGCAAAGATTCCATCGCTGATGCTCTTAAGGGCACAGACATGGTGTTCATAACAACAGGCATGGGCGGCGGCACAGGCACAGGCGCAGCTCCCGTTATCGCTCAGGTTGCAAAAGACATGGGCTGCCTTACCATCGGCGTTGTCACAAAGCCTTTCAAGTTTGAAGGCCGCAGAAGAATGCTTCTTGCTCAGGACGGTATTTCAAAGCTTGCAGAGCATGTTGACAGCCTTATCGTTATTCCCAACGACAGACTTCGTGCAATGGACGAAAGAAAAAAGACTATTGCCGAAGCATTCGCAGAAGCAGACGAAGTTCTTCTTCAGGGCGTTAAGAGCATTTCGGAGCTCATCAAGGTTCCCGGCTTCATCAACCTCGACTTTGCTGACGTAACAAGCGTTATGAAGGATGCAGGCTATGCTCACATGGGCGTTGGCAGAGCAAAGGGCAAAGATAAGGCAGAAACTGCAGCAAATGCAGCTGTTTCCAGCCCGCTTCTTGAAACTTCAATCGCAGGTGCCAAGGGTGTTATCATCAGCATTACAGCTTCTGACGATGTTGACCTTGAAGATGTTGAAAATGCAGCAGAAATCATCACAGCTCAGGCTCATGAAGATGCAAACATCACTTGGGGTATTGCATTCGATCCTGATCTTGACGATGAAATGGTTATAACTGTTATCGCAACAGGCTTTGATTCAAAGGCTAAGGAGCCCGAAAAGGCAGCTCCCGTTTCAAATCCTTTCCTTGCAGCAGTTGCCAATAAAGCACCCGAAGCAGTTTCCGCACCTGCAGCTCCCGCTCAGGTAAAGCCCGCTGCTCCTGCAGCTCCCGCTTCATCGGGTCCCAGCATTCCTCACTTCGGTTCTTCCGTCAGCAACGACATTTCGAGCACATCTGCTCCTGCAAAGGAAGCTGCTCCCAAGTCAGACGGATTTGAGGATGATCAGTTTTACATCATGATTAATGATATAATCAAAGGTAAAGACGGAAAATAAGAAAATAATGAAGGCTCACATTGTGTGAGCCTTTTTTCTATTCTGCTATTATTTTCCATGCATCAACAAGCTTTTCAAAGCTCCATGCGGCGTTTGCAGGGCTGGTTGACGGCAGGCAGATTGCTCTGATGCCTGTTTGAGGATAAGTATATTTATTATAATATTTTTCTGCGGTTTTGCCGTTAACAAAGATCCGGTTAACATTGCTGTTTCGGAGTATTACCGAAAGGTCGTTTGCAGTAACATTTCTTATGGTGCTGTCAGAGCTTCCTTCAATTTCACATTGCTCTATAACATCCCACAAAGCGAGCTTGTTTGAAAGCACAAGCGTTTTCTTTTCTTCAATTGTTTCGGGCTTTTCCTTGCCGAAAACGGCTGCAACAACCGGCCAGAATCTGTTTTGCGCATGGCCGTAGAAAAACATGGCTTCTCTTGACCTGACAGAGGGAAAGGAGCCGAGTATCAGTGTTTTTGAGTCTTCGCCGAAAAGCGGCGGTATGGGATGAACTGTCATTTGCTTATATACTTTTTAAGAATTGTTTTTATTGGTGTGAATACGGCGAAAGTAATTGCAGAATTGATTCCCGCTTTAAGAAGATTGAACGGAATTATTGCAGGTATCAGCATTCCGACAACAGTTTGAGTGCCTGCGCCGAGAAATATACCGGTGAAAACAAGATTCAGAGGAATCATAACCGCGGTCATCGCAAGTGTGCCGAGAACAAGCCCGATAATAAGGCTTGAAGTGGTCTTTTTTCGGCTGTAAATGATTGATGGAATAAGAACAAGTACAGATGAGGCGATGAAATGCATTAAAAATCCTATCCATCCGCTTGATGCGCTGACGGTTAATGCCTGAATGATGCAGACGGCAAGCAGAATAACCATGCCGTGAATGGGGCCTAACATCATTGCGCCGATAAGGATGGGTATGTCAGCCGCGTCATATTCCAAAAAGGGGGCGGCGGGAATCAGCGGTATGTGCACCGTGCATACCAAAACGATTGAAAGTGCCGTAAGCATTGCCATGATTGCTGTTTTAATTACCTTGTTGAGGGTCTGGTTGGTCTTCATGAGTTTTCTCCTTTCGCTCGGTAATGCTGAAGAAAACAAAAAGCCCTGCAAAAATGCAGGGCATAAATGCTTGAAACTCAGCATTCTCTTTCATCCGGACTATACCGTCGGTTGCGGAATTTCACCGCATCGGCTGCCGTAGCAGTTCGTGGACTCTACCACCGGTGGGGAATCTCGCCCCGCCCCGAGAATTAATATATTAATTTAATTATATGCGTTATGTTGAAATTGTCAACAAAAAATTGTGTTTTTATTGAACGGTTTTATTGTGTTTTATATAAATATATGTTAAAATAAAATATATTTTATAAATATGTATCCGAAAGGGGAATGATATATGAATTTCACTCCGCTTGGAGGTGCGGGAACTCACGAGGGTTTTTGCCTTATCAAATCGGTTGAGAAAAAGCTGACTGCTAAGGGTATTCCGTATCTCGACCTCATTCTTGCTGATAACAGCGGCGAAATCAGCGCAAAGCTTTGGGATTATAAAGAAAACCCGTCAAATCAATTCAAAAAATTTGATTTTGTAAAGGTTCGAGGAACTTATGTTCCGTTTAATGACACGAAGCAGTTCAGAGTTGAGCGTATACGTCCTGTTTTGCCCGAGGATAATGCTATGATTGAGGATTATGTTCCTTCAGCTTGTCTGACAGGCGAAACAATGCTTGCCGAGGTTGAAAAGATTGTTGCTTCATTCAGCGATGATGAGCTTAAAAAACTTGTTTCTGCGGTTATTGATGAATACAGAGAGCGTCTTGTTTATTGGCCTGCCGCAAAAAATCTGCATCACGCAGTCAGAAGCGGCCTTTTGATGCATACTCTTTCGATTCTCCGCCTTGCGGCAAGTGTTTGCCAAATCTACCGTTTTGTGAATCATGATTTGCTCTGCAGCGGAGCAATTCTTCATGATATTGCAAAAATCGAAGAAATGGATGTTTCTTCAACGGGAATTGCCGGCGAATACACAACTAAGGGCAACCTGCTCGGTCATCTTGTTATGGGTGCAATTGCAATTGACAGAATAGGCAGAGCAAACGGCATTTCAGATGAAACACTGATGCTTATTGAGCATATGCTCATTTCTCACCACGGCACACCCGAATTCGGTGCTGCAAAGCTGCCGATGTTCATTGAAGCTGAATTGCTTTCGGAGCTTGACCTTCTGGATGCGCGGCTTTATGAAATGCATCATGCCGTTGAGGAGGTTGAGCCCGGCGCATTCACTCCCAGACAGTGGGCGCTCGAAAACAGAAATCTGTTCAATCACGGCAGGGCAGGCAACGGCGAAGTTGAGCTTATTGATTATAATGAGGAGGAATAAATCATGAGAAACCACGAAATCACAAAAGTTCAGCCCTTACTTAAAGAAGACGGAAGCCTCAGAGAACCGGGCTGGTCAAAGCAGCTTTATCAGGTTTATGACCGTAATGCAATCAAAGCACCCAAGTTCAGAATTAAAGAATGGGATTATTATCTTGTTATTTCCGAAAAGAATAATTTCGGCGTTGCATTCACTATTTCGGATGACGGTTATATAGGTCTTCAGTCTGTCAGTCTTCTTGATTTCTCAAAGCCCTGGGAGCATACCGAAACCGTTCTGAATGCTCTCCCCATGGGTAAGTTCAAGCTTCCTTCAACAAGCGCAAAGGGCAACACCGTATATCACGATAAACGCCTTGATATGGAATTTCAGGTGAGCGAGGGTCAGCGCAGAATCGTTTGCAATTTCAAGAATTTCTGCGACGGAAAACCTTTTTCATGCGATATAACTCTTCAGCAGCCAGATATGGATACAATGGTTATAGCAACTCCTTGGAAAGAAAAGAAGACAGCTTTTTATTATAATCAAAAAATCAACTGCATGAGAGCAAGCGGCAAAGCCCGCTTTGACGGCAAGGATTATGTTTTTGACCCTGCAACAGACTTCGGAACTCTTGACTGGGGCAGAGGCGTCTGGACATATGACAACACCTGGTATTGGGGCTCCGGCAATATGGATATTGACGGCCATGCCTTCGGT
Source organism: Acutalibacteraceae bacterium (assembly GCA_045614385.1). Classification (GTDB taxonomy): domain Bacteria; phylum Bacillota; class Clostridia; order Oscillospirales; family Acutalibacteraceae; genus CAG-177. Next base: position 7,339 of record JAZLCS010000023.1, read on the forward strand.
TTCAATATCGGCTACGGCTTCGGTGATACAAGCGCCGCAAGCGAAAATATGCTTTTCTATGACGGTAAGTGCCATAAGCTTGATGATGTTACCTTCCACATTCCCGAGAGCGGATATACAGACCCTTGGAAGTTCACCTCAAGCGACGGAAGATTTGAGATGGATTTTGTTCCCATCATTGACAGAGCCGCAAAAATAGATATTAAAGTTATCATAACTGACCAGCATCAGGTTTTCGGCAGAATGAGCGGAAAGGCTGTGCTTGATGACGGCACGGTTATTGAGGTTAAAGACTGTCTTTGCTTTGCGGAAGATGTACATAATAAATATTAATTGGAGATAAAAATGGATTGGACCGAGATTAAAATAACTGTTAACGCCGATGATGTTGACAGAGCGGGGGACATCGCTCAGATGGTTGTTCCCTACGGAATTTACATTGAGGATTACCGCACTCTCGAACAGGAAGCCTGGGAGATTGCGAGGATAGACCTTATAGATGAAGACCTGCTTGCCAAAGACAGGTCAAAGGGCATTGTTCACATTTATATTTCGCCCGAAGAAAATCCTGCCGAGGCAGTTTCTTTCCTCAGAGAAAGATATGTTGCAGAGGGCATTGCAAACGAGATTGATGAGAACGTTTGCAAAAATGCCGATTGGGAAAACAACTGGAAAAAATATTTCAAGCCTATGCCGGTTGGAGAAAGACTTCTTATCAGACCTATTTGGGAAGATGAATACGAAGCCGGCAACAGAGCTGTTCTTCATCTTGAACCCGGTCTTGCCTTCGGTTCGGGAACTCATGACACAACAAGGCTTTGCCTTGAAACTCTTGAAAAATATGCTTATCCGGGCAAAACCGTTCTTGATATCGGCTGCGGCAGCGGAATTCTTTCGGTTGCAACCCTGCTTCTCGGTGCGGACAGTGCCGTTGGGGTTGATATTGATGCTCTTGCAGTTAAAACCGCCAAGGAAAACGGTAAAACCAACGGATTTGATGAGCCTGAATTCACAGTTCTTCAGGGCTCAACAACCGATAAAGTAACAGGCAAATTCGATATAATTGCCGCAAATATAGTTGCCGATATCATTATAAACATCTGCAACGATGTTCAGAATTATATGAACCCCGATGCCGTATTTATTACTTCCGGAATCATTGAACCCCGCGAGGATGATGTGCTTGCGGCATTTGAAGCAAATGGGCTCGAAGTTATTGCCCGCCACGAAAGCGGCGGTTGGCTCTGCTTTGAAACGAAGGTGGCAAAATGAGTATACAGCAGGAGTTGAAAGCGTTTTTGCTTGAAAACGGTGTTGCCGATGTCGGCTTTTTTAAGGTTACTGACGGCGAGGAAGCCTTGCCTTACGGTGTAAGCATCGTTGCACGCCTTTCCGAAAGTATTATCGAAGAAATTGAAGACGAGCCTACCCATACATATTTCAATCACTATCGTAACGTTAATGCGTTTATAGATTCAATGCTTTTAAAAGCGGGTATGTTCCTGCAAAGAAAGGGCTATAAATACATAACCGTTGCGGCATCTCAGAGCATAAACAAAGACGGTTGGAACTATGTGGCGAGATATTCGCACAAAAAAGGTGCCTGCCTTGCAGGTCTCGGCTCAATCGGCAGAAATTCGCTTTTTCTTCATAATGAATACGGCAGCTTTGTGCGTTTGGGCACGCTGTTTACGGATTGCCCGTTTGATTGCGATAATACTATTGCAAAAAGTGTTTGCAGCGGCTGCGATATTTGCGTCAAGGCCTGCCCGGCTCAAGCTATAAAAGGCGGCGACTGGACTCCCGGTACTCCAAGAGAAGAAATATTTGACCCCGAAGCATGCAGCCAATATATGAAAAAGCATTTTCAGCAAATCGGCAGAGGTTCGGTTTGCGGAATTTGCATGAAGGTTTGTCCGATGAATAAAGTAAAAGAGGATTAATATGAAGGTTTTTGAAATTAAACTGACAAATGAGCTTGCAAAGCTCACCGTTTATCTTCCCGATAAATCAAAGGAAATGGGTCATATGGATATTCGCCCGGGCGTGTTGGTAATCCCCGGCGGCGGATACAGTTTTTGTTCCGACCGTGAAGCAGAGCCTCTTGCGCTCTCGTTTCTTGCTAAAGGATACTCGGCGTTTGTGCTTCGCTATACGGCCGGTCATAATAAAGGCTATGATTTCTCAATGCCTATGGCGGATGTTAATGAAGCAATGAAGCTTATCCATGAGAATGCCGAAGAATGGAGTATTGACAAAGAAAGAATCGCCGCAATCGGCTTTTCGGCAGGCGGTCATCTCTGCGCCGCGCTTTCAACAATGGGCG
>JAZLCS010000024.1:0-8383 GCA_045614385.1 Acutalibacteraceae bacterium
GATATCCCGACTGTGCCGTTACTCTTTCTCTCGGAGAGCGAAGCTTTGAAAGTTATAAAAGACTTTTTGATGCAGGTGCGGACAGATATCTGCTGCGTCACGAAACGGCGGATAAGGCTCATTATCAAAAACTTCACCCAAGCTCAATGTCTTTTGAAAACCGTATGGAGTGCCTTGAAAATCTCAAGAAAATCGGTTTGCAAACGGGATGCGGTTTTATGGTTGGCTCACCTTATCAGACGGCAAAAGAGCTTGCAAAGGATTTGAAATTCATTGAAGAATTCAAGCCCGAGATGTGCGGCATAGGGCCTTTTATTCCTCACAGAGAAACGGTATTTGCCGATTTTTCGGCGGGCGAGGTTAATCTGACCTGCTTTTTACTGTCTGTAATCCGACTGATTCATCCGAACATACTTCTTCCCGCCACAACGGCATTAGGTACACTTGACCCCTGCGGAAGAGAAAAAGGTATTCTTGCCGGTGCCAATGTTGTTATGCCAAATCTTTCCCCCGCTGACACAGCAAGAAAATATGAGCTTTATAACAACAAGCTTGCAAGCGGTGCCGAGAACGCGGCAAATCTTGACGAGTTAAAAGAACGCATGGCGGCAATCGGGTACCGTATTGTTACCGCTCGCGGTGACATAAAATTATTAAATTAATATCTGAACGGAAAGAATATCTGACCGCAAAGAAAGGAAATAACAAAATGGCAATTTATAATCCCAAATCACTCAAAGCAGAAGAATTCATTAATGACGGTGAAATACTCGCAACGCTCGAATATGCCGAGCAGAACAAAAACAATGTTGAGCTTATCGACAGTATTCTTGAAAAAGCACGCCCGCAGAAAACTGCCGAGGGCACGGTATGCAAGGGTCTGACCCACCGCGAAGCCGCAGTTTTGCTTGCGTGCGAAATCCCCGAAAAAAATGAGAAAATGTATAAGCTGGCGGAAGAAATCAAGCTTGCATTCTACGGCAACAGAATTGTTATGTTCGCTCCCCTCTACCTTTCAAATTATTGTGTAAACGGTTGCCTTTACTGTCCGTATCATTTAAAGAATAAACATATTGCGCGCAAGAAGCTGACTCAGGAAGAGGTTGCAAAAGAAGTAATCGCCCTTCAGGATATGGGGCATAAACGCCTTGCGATTGAAGCCGGCGAAGACCCCGTCAATAATCCGATTGAATACATTCTTGAATGCATAAATACCATTTACGGTATTAACCACAAAAACGGCGCAATCCGCAGAGTTAATGTCAACATTGCCGCCACAACGGTTGAAAACTACAGAAAGCTAAAGGACGCGGGTATCGGCACATATATCCTTTTTCAGGAAACATATCACAAGGAAAGCTATCTGAAGCTTCATCCCACGGGCCCGAAACATGACTATGCCTATCACACCGAAGCCATGGACAGAGCCATGGAAGGCGGCATTGATGATGTCGGTCTCGGCGTTCTTTTCGGTCTGGAACTTTACAAATATGAGTTTGTCGGTCTTATGATGCACGCCGAGCATCTTGAAGCCGTTCACGGCGTAGGTCCTCATACAATCAGCGTTCCGCGCCTTAAAAGAGCAGACGACATTGACCCCGATGCGTTCGATAACGGCATATCCGACGAGCTTTTTGAAAAGCTTATTGCATGCATCAGAATCGCTGTGCCATACACAGGTATGATTATTTCGACCCGTGAATCCGAAAAGGTAAGAGGCAGAGCTCTGAGTCTCGGTATTTCGCAGATAAGCGGTGCTTCAAGAACTTCTGTCGGCGGCTACACCGAAGAAGAAAGACCGCATGACTCCGAGCAGTTTGATGTTTCAGATCAGAGAACTCTTGATGAAGTTGTACGCTGGCTGATGGAGCTTGACCACATTCCGTCTTTCTGCACGGCATGCTACCGTGAAGGCAGAACCGGTGACAGATTTATGACTCTTTGCAAAAACGGTCAGATTCTTAACTGCTGCCATCCGAATGCTCTTATGACGCTCACCGAATATCTTGTTGACTATGCAAGCCCGATGACTAAAAAAATCGGTTTTGAACTTATTGAGAAGGAACTCAAAAAGATACCCGGCGAAAAAGTCAGAGCCATCGCCATGAAAAATATCGAGGATATCAAAGCATCAAACCGCAGAGATTTCAGATTTTAAGGTGATTTAATATGAGTCTAAACAATACCCCTTCAGCCGAACGAGTGCACATAGGCTTTTTCGGCTTAAGAAATGCAGGTAAATCAAGCCTTGTCAATGCCGTCACGGGTCAGAGCCTTTCGCTTGTTTCCGATGTCAAAGGCACAACAACCGACCCTGTTAAAAAAGCTATGGAGCTTTTACCGCTCGGCCCCGTTGTTATCATTGATACCCCCGGTGTTGATGATGAAGGTGAGCTGGGCGAAATGCGTGTTAAAAGAGCAAAGCAAACCCTTAACAGCGTTGATATTGCTGTTTTGGTTGTTGATGCCGAAAAGGGGCTTCAGCCGGCAGACAAAGAGCTGATAAAGCTATTTGGAAACAAAAAAACGACGTATATAATCGCATATAACAAAGCTGATTTGCTCTCCGAAATTCCCGACTGCACCGAAACTGAAATATTTGTCAGCACGGTCAGCGGAATGAACATAAATGAGCTTAAAGAAATGCTTGCAAAGAGTCTGAAAATCAAAGAGGATTCAAAGCGGATTGTCAGCGACCTTATTGAGCCGAATGACCTTGTTGTGCTTGTTGTTCCCATTGATGAATCTGCGCCGAAGGGCAGGCTGATTCTGCCTCAGCAGCAGGTTATACGAGATATAATCGAAAACGGTGCATCGGCGGTTGTTTGCCGTGATTCGGAACTTACGCCGACTCTTGTATCGCTCGGCAGAAAGCCGAAACTTATTATCACCGATTCTCAAGCATTCGGCAGAGTTTCTAAGGATATTCCTTCAGATATACCGCTCACTTCATTTTCTATTCTTTTTGTACGCTATAAGGGGGATTTAACCGCGGCAGTTCACGGCGCGGCAATGCTCGATAAACTGAAAGACGGCGATACGGTTCTTGTTTCCGAAGGTTGCACTCACCACAGACAGTGCAACGACATAGGAACGGTCAAAATACCGCATTGGGTTAAAACCCACACAAAGAAAAACATAAATTTTGAATTCACTTCGGGAAAGGATTTCCCCGGGGATTTGTCAAAATATGCTTTGGTTATCCATTGCGGCGGATGTATGCTTAATGCCAAGGAAATGAAGTCAAGAACAGAGCATGCTGCAGACGCTGGCGTGCCGATGACAAATTACGGCATTGCGATTGCCCATATGCACGGTATCCTCAGGCGAAGCATTGAGCTTTTCCCCGAAGCACTGAATGAGCTTGACAAATAATTCATAAACAATTAACAGAAAAGCCATTGGAAACCAATGATTTCCAACGGCTTTTTTGATATTATAAAGAAAAAAGGGGTAGAAAAATGAAAAGAAAAACGAAAATCATTTTCACGGTTCTTGTTACTGTATTATTTTGCTCCGCTGTGTATTTTTTGAATCCGCAGCTCAGGGTCAGATGCTTTATTGCTGCATATTCCGATGACTATGAGCAGTGGGACGGTGTTCCTGCAAACATAGGTATAAAATATTCCAATGTCTGGGAAGCGGAACACAGCATGCACGAGATGATACTTTTCACATTCTACGGCACCAATTACGGCTGCTATTATTCGCCTGATGATGTTCCTCTTGCTTTCCAAAATATGGATTTTGAGCTTGTTTCTGACGGAAAGGATGAATGGAAATGGTCTGATAACGGGAATATTTACGGAGAAACCAAAAAAATTAAAAATAATTGGTATTATTTTAAAGCTGTATATTAAAAAGGGATGACGTTGAGAAAGACCTTAAGCAAAATTTATAAAAACGGGTGATTCGTGAATCGCCTCTGCTAAAAAAGCGGGACGACACAGAGGCCGTCCCCTGCATTTTTATAATCATAATTTTGCGGTTTCGGGCTTTATCGACAGTCAGAGAGCCGACTCGCCGAGTCGGCTTTTCTTTATAGAATAATGCAAATCAGTCCGCTGCAGCCTTCGTTGATAACTCTTTCAAGGGTTTCTCGCAGTTTAAGCCTGGCATCTCCCGGCATTCTGTATAATTTGTTGTGTAATCCTTCATTAACAAGATTATGCAGAGATGTTCCGAAAATATTTGACTGCCAAATCATCGAAGGATTTTCTTCAAATTCCTTAAGAAGATATTTGATAAGTTCTTCGCTCTGAGATTCAGAGCCGACTATCGGCGCAACCTCAGTCTGAATATCCGCTTTCATAATGTGGAGCGAAGGTGCGCTCGCCCTCAGGCGCACACCGTATCTGCCGCCTTGTTTCATGATTTCCGGTTCTTCAAGCGTAAGGTCATCAATGCCGGGAAGCACTATTCCGTAGCCCGTTGCTTCAACCTCGTCAAGGGCGTTCTGAATGCGCTGATATCCGCTTTGCGCTGCCGAAAGCTCCTTCATTTTACGCATGAGCTCCTGTTCATTTTCAACAGAAACACCCGTTTCTTCTTCAAGAATTTTAAAGAAAAGACCGGGATGCAGAGTAACGGTTATTTTTGCGCTGCCCGTTGCGAGGTCCATGCTTTCAACAGCCGATGAACTGATGTGCTCGCATGCCGAAACACTTTCGGAGAATTCTTTAACATCACGAACTCTTCTGAGATTCTGTGCAAGCTCGCTTATCTTGCCGAAAACATCCGAGCGCAGCCAGTGTGTTTTTTCAAGAGAGGTTATCCAGCCGGGCAGGTCAATTTTTACCTCTTTAATCGGAAATTCGGAAAGCACCTTAGAAAGAATGCCCGAAATATCGCTGTGATTCAACTCAAGGCAGTTAACAGGCATAACGGGAACGGCATATTTATCCGTCAGATTCGAAGCCAGATTCTGAGATGCATGAGAGCGCGGTTCTCTGCAGTTGAGCAGAACAACAAAAGGTTTGTTCAGCGCGCGCAGCTCGTTAATAACTCTTTCCTCCGCTTCTGCATATTCAGAACGTGGGATATCGCTGATTGAGCCGTCGGTTGTAACAACAAGTCCGATTGTGGAATGCTCCGAGATAACTTTCTGTGTGCCGATTTCAGCCGCCATATTAAACGGAATTTCTTCGTCGAACCATGGAGTTTTAACCATTCTCGGATTTTCTCCCTCAATATAACCGAGGGCGGAAGGCACGATATAACCCACGCAGTCAATCATTCTGACCTTCATTCTGGATTTTGACGGCAGAGAGATTTCAACCGCATCTTCGGGAATAAATTTCGGTTCGGTTGTCATTATTGTTTTGCCGCCCGAGGACTGAGGAAGCTCATCGTTTGCGCGTTCTCGGCGAAGCGAATCCTCAATGTTTGGCAAAACCATTTCCTCCATAAATTTTTTGATAAAGGTTGATTTGCCTGTTCTGACAGGTCCGACAACACCGATATAGATGTCTCCACCCGTTCTCGCGGCAATATCCTGATAAATGCTGCTGTTTGCCATTATAATTCCTCCGAATCCTTTTTGTTTTGCTTCTGTAAACAATATGCAGAAGCAGGACAATGTATGACGGGGGAAAATAAAAAGCTGCCTCACGGAATTATGAGACAGTTCTTTCTAATTTGTTATATTTTGCTTATTTGCTGCTTTTTCTCACATTAACATACTTTATGTACGATTTTGGCCGAAGAAAGCACCGTCTGACTCAATTTGGCAAAACAAGTTTTCGACAAAGTAAAAACGGCGTTCGGTTATTCCGAACGCCGTAATTTTTTTATTTTTCCTGAACATATTCAGCGTTAAGCTGAGCTTTGGCAATGCTTGCAACCTCTTCAACACTCTTTGCACTGTTGATTGCATTTCTTGTTGCCTCACGCCTTGCGAAAAGCTCTCGGTACATTCTGTCGCGCTTTTCGCCGTTAAGATTATGGAAGAACTTAGGTATAATACCAAGCGCACCTGTAATAACAGGTATACCCGTGCCCATTGCAAAAATCCACCACTTTGTGGAATCAGCCTGAGTGCCTATTGAAAGACCCTGAACATAGCCGATTCGCTTCATGATAAAGTTCTGAATTGAGCCCATAACAATACCCTGAAGCTTTGTTACAAGGCCCCTGGCAACACCGGTCATAGCCTCTGCTCTGTAGCCGTTTTTCCATTCGCAATAATCCATTGCTTCATTGAGTATTTCTGTCGGAATAACATGTCTGAGGCCGTAAACACACATTTCAAAAACTTCTTCAACAGCCATTACGGGCAGCATTACCCATTTGTTTTTATAAAGGCCGTTTTTGACTCCGCCGATTGAACCTATGCCGAAAACGGCAAGCCAGCAAACATCAGTCCAAACATCCTCAAGAATCCATATGGTTTTGGTTGAAAACTTTTTGCGAAGCGGAGCTATAAATGCATAGCTGATTGATGAAACAGGAGAGGCAGGAATACCGACAATTGTCTGATATGTTGCCGAACCGAGAACGTCAATATAATAATTTGTTCTGCTCTTGCCGACTGCAAAACCTGCAAGAAATTCGGAAAGAGTATAAAGAAGTATCGGGCGGTTGTTGATAATTGCTTTGAGACCCTGCTTTATGCTCGGTTTTTCAACCGTCTGAGAAACGCGTTCTTTGGTTACACATATGAAATAGAAGGACATCGCACAGCCTGCAATGGCAGTAAAAATACCAAAGCCCATAAAAAGACCTGTTCTGTTCCACTTAACAACGTTGTTGTTAACAAGGTCAAGCAAAACGCCGAATGTGAGCTCCGGCAGTTTCTCACCTACAAAGCCTGAAAGAAGATTCGCCATTGTTATCAGACCCGTTCGCTCTAACGGGTCCGGCGTTATGGTTGCCATAAAACCCGTATTTGCAACAGAAGTGAACGTACCTGCCGTTTCACAGATAACGGTAAAAAAAGCATAAAAAATCAGCTTAGGCACATAGTCTGCATCAGTATTTGAAAAAACTATCGGCATAAACCAATACCATAATCCGAGTATGGCAAGAGGTATCTTACCAAGAAGAATATAAGGTTTGAATTTTCCCCAACGGGTTCGTGTGCGGTCAACAATAACGCCAATAAAAGTATCGTTGATTGTATCCCAAATTCCCGAAAACAAGCCGAAAACCGCCAAAAAGTCAAAATCCAATTTGACAATATCATAAATAAAGCGGTCATTATATTTGCTGATATTGAAGCTTGCCGAAACATCGTTAAGAAGATAGCCGATACGTTCTTTGTTGCCGATATAACGCCTGTTTCGCAAAAGAGGGTTTTTAACGCCTTTTTCATAGTCAATAGCTATACCTTCCTGCTTTTCATCATAAGCAAGATTTGTTTTCTCTTCCACCAAGCCGCCTCCTTGTTTATATTATATATCCAATAATAACATAATTTCTCGATAACTTCAATAACTTTTATGCAATTTGTATGTATTTTTATGAACAAACCATAGTTTTGATGTTATCCACGGTTTCCGCTGTATAATCCGCACCCGCAGCTTCAAGCTCTTCTCGGCTGCCGTAGCCGAAAAGCACACCGATTGAATCCAGACCAACCTTTTTTGCGCCGATTATGTCGTGTTCCCTGTCACCGACCATAACCGCGCTCGGTTTATCGGTAATTCCGGCAGATTCAAGTGCATATTCAATAACATCCGCCTTGGCAACTCTCGAGCCATCGAGATTACTGCCTGCAACATAATAAAAGTATTTTTCAACGCCGAAATGGCGGAGAATCTCTTTAGCAAAAACCTCGGGTTTTGAAGTTGCGAGAATAATTTTCCTGCCGTTTTCAAAAAGCGTTTTCAGCAAATCTTCAACACCGTCATAAAGCAGATTTTCATAAATTCCCTTGATTTTATAATATTCGCGGTAGTATTCAACCGCCTGCATCGCTTCCTCATGAGAAAAGCCGTAATACTTCTCAAAAGATTCGTGCAGAGGCGGGCCGATAAATTTATAAAGCTCTGACCTGTCAGTAACCTCTATGCCGTATTTCTTCAAAGCATGCATAACCGAATTTGTGATGCCCATGCCGGGGTCGGTCAGAGTACCGTCAAGGTCAAAAAGAACAACGTCATATTTCTTCATAAAAACTCCCGATTGCTAAAAAGGCAGCCAAAAGGCTGCCTTAAAATTATTTTGCAATATTCTCTTTGAGGGTTTCAAGCTCTGCCTTGAGAGTTGCGGGAAGTCTTTCAAACTTGCCGTAGAACTCTTCAATGCCTGCAACCTCATCCTTCCAAAGAGCAACGTCAACGCTGAGAAGCTCCTTAAGCTGAGCATCGCTGACTTCATCTTCGATGCCTTCAAGGTTGATATCCTCTGCCTTGGGAACATAACCGATAGCTGTTTCGTCAGC
>JAZLCS010000025.1:0-5502 GCA_045614385.1 Acutalibacteraceae bacterium
CGCTGTGCAGAGCCGATGAGCTTGCCGTTCAGTTCAGGAATGACAAGGCCGATTGCCTTTGCAGCACCGGTGGAGTTCGGTACGATGTTTGCTGCGCCTGCGCGGGCACGACGGAGGTCGCCTTTGCGCTGCGGGCCGTCAAGGATCATCTGATCGCCTGTGTAAGCATGAACTGTTGTCATGGTACCGCTCTGGATAGCTGCATAGTCGTTAAGAGCTTTAGCCATGGGAGCAAGGCAGTTTGTTGTGCATGATGCAGCAGAGATGATCTGATCTTCAGCTGTAAGGATGCCTTCGTTTACGCTGTAAACAACTGTTTTTGTTTCTTTATCAGCGGGAGCTGAAATAACAACTTTCTTAGCACCTGCGTTGATGTGAGCCATTGATTTTTCTTTTGTGCAGTAGAAACCTGTGCATTCAAGAACAACGTCAACACCGATTTCGCCCCAGGGAAGCTCTGCAGCGTTTGCTTTAGCATAGATTTTGATTTCTTTGCCGTCAACTGTGATGCTGTCTTCGCCTGCAACTACTGTGTCAGCAAGAGCGTATCTGCCCTGTGCTGTGTCATACTTGAGAAGATGAGCAAGCATTGCGGGGTTTGTAAGGTCATTGATAGCAACGATTTCGTAGCCTTCTGCGCCGAACATCTGACGGAATGCGAGACGGCCGATACGACCGAAGCCATTGATTGCAACTTTAACTGCCATGGTGAATTACCTCCAAAAATAAATTTAATTTTTGACCGTATTTATTTTATACATTTTTTAGCAAATATGCAACAGTTTTTTTATTAATTTTTTGATTTTTTCAAAGTTTTGGTAAACTGAACAAAATTACAAAAAACAAAGACAAAAACGGTGCAATTCTCACAAAAAAATATGCGATTTTTTATGCAGTTTATCTTGTTAAAAGCCTTATTTATGATATTTTCCGCCGCTTGAAATCATGAAGGAGCGGTAAATCTGTTCAAGCAGCATAACTCTTGCAAGCTGATGGGGGAAGGTCATCGGGCTCATTGAAAGCCTGAATTTTGCCCTGCTTTTAACTGCAGGCGAAAGACCGTGGGAGCCGCCGATTATGAATGCCAGCGAGCCGAAGCCTGAAACGGCGCATTTTTCGATTTCTTTTGAAAGCCCCTCGGAGGAAAGCTCCTTACCTTCAATACAAAGAGCAAAAACGGCTTCGTTTTGAGAAATTTTGGAGAGTATTCTCTCGCTCTCATCGTTTAAGGCGGCTTCAATCTGAGAATCGTTGGGGTTTTCGGGAAGCCTTGCCGGAGCAAGCTCGGTTATCTTTAATTTGCAGAAGGCTCCGAGCCTTTTTTCATATTCTGCACATGCCATGCGAAGATAATCCTCTTTCAGTTTGCCGACGCATATAATATTTATACTAATCATTATTGCCTCCGTTAATGCATATTTTTACAAAGGGAGTGATTTGATTGAAGAAGATAAAAGAAAGGCTGACAGTGCTTTTCCTTTGCCTGCTTGTGCTTTTTGGAAGTGTTGGCGGAGTGCTCTTTTCGCAGAAGATTTCCGATGCTGCCGCGATTGCCGAGAGCGATGCCGAAACAACTGAAAAATATATAAAATGGGTTGATTTTTCCGTTACATATAATGCACTGCGCGACACAATGGAGCTTGATATATCAACTTACGGCACGCAGCGTCATCTTTCCTGGATTGAAACGCTTTCTTATCTCGCCTGTAAAAACGGCGGGAACTGGGATAAATATAAACGTTCTCAGCTCGATAAGCTTGTTGAAGCTCTCGGTGAGGATTTGACCCCTGATGATTTGATGAAAACAAATGAATATTATTCATTTCATAAAGAGGCATTTTCGGCGGTGCTGTCGGGCTTGCTCGGGGAATATACCAAGGCGGTTCCCGACGGAGAAGGCGGAATAAAAGTTGTTGAGGGCTATGGTCTGAAAGCCTATTCGCCGATTGCCGAGGGCTTCTGGTTCAGCCATTATGACGATTTCGGCGATTCCCGTTCTTACGGATATAAAAGGCGGCATCTCGGCAACGATTTGATGGGTTCCATCGGAACTCCGATAGTTGCCATAGAAGGCGGAACCGTTGAGGCCATTGGCTGGAACCGATACGGCGGATGGAGAATTGCCGTGCGCAGTTTTGACGGAAAACGCTCATATTATTATGCGCATTTAAGACGCAACAAGCCCTATGCCGGAGGGCTGGAAATCGGGTCGAAAGTAAAGGCGGGGGATGTTATCGGTTATCTCGGAATGACGGGGTATTCAAACGAAGAAAACGTTAACGGAATGACGGTGCCACACCTTCATCTCGGCATGCAGTTGATTTTTAATGAAATTCAGAAAGAAGGAACGAATCAGATATGGCTCGATATGTATTCTCTTGTTGAATTGCTGAATAAAAACAAGTCAACCGTTGTCAAAGACAGCAAGACCGGGGAATATAAGCGCGTCTATGATGTTTTTGACTTGTCATATCCGGATGACATGTGCCATATAACAACCGTTGATTATTCTTCAAAAAATGAGCCCTCAGAATGAAATAACGGGATTTAAATCGCCTGCAACAGTGAGAAGATAATCGATATTTTCTTTTGCGCCTGCCATTGACATGGCCGCATGAGTTGTTTCGTAAGCAAGAGTGGGGATATTGTTTTCTTTGCTCAGATGGCCGAGAACGAAGCGCGTTGTTCCCGATTCTATAAGCTTAACCGCTGTTTTTGCGCAGTTTTCGTTGGAAAGATGGCCGTAGTTTGAAAGGATTCGTTCTTTCAGAAAGTAGGGATAAGGTCCGTTTTGCAGCATTCCGACATCGTGGTTTGATTCAAGCAAAACAAGGTCGCAGCCGTATATTGCGTTCATAACCGTGTCATTGACAGCTCCGATATCTGTTGCAACGGCGATACGCTTGCTGTCAGGCGTGACAATGCTGTATCCCGTGCTTTCGCGGCTGTCATGAGGCGTTTTAAAGGCTTTGACGAACATTCCGCCCGCCTCAATTCCGCTTGCAGGCATGATTCCTGCGGTGACCTTTGGCGTTATAACACCGAGCTCATCCATTCCTTCAAGCGTGCCTGCCGAAGCATAAACCTTTGTTCCGTAGCGTTCGGCAAAAACGCGTATTCCGTTGATATGGTCGGTATGTTCATGGGTAACGAATATTGCGGCAATCGAGGCGGGGTCAACGCCGATGCCTGCAAGTGCCTCAGAGGTTCTTTTTGCACTGACTCCGACATCAATAAGAATTCCGCCATGGGAACCGCCGATATAGGTGCAGTTGCCGCTGCTTGATGAATACAGAGAACAAAATTTTGCCATATGTATAACCTTTCACGTAAAAACCGCCCAAGCTCTTGAAACGGAGCTGCGGCGGTTTTGTTGATTATGATATTTTGTGCCGTGGAAAAAGCCGACCCTTTTAATATATACATTATATTATTTCGAATCAGCCGACATTTGTGAGGCTGTCGGGTTCCGGGCAATAAACGCGCTTGATATCTGCGCCGATGCCGCGAAGTTTTCCGACAACATCTTCATAGCCTCTGTCAATGTGAAGAATATCTTCAATTTCCGTTACGCCTTTTGCAGCAAGGCCTGCAATAATCATTGCCGCACCTGCACGAAGGTCGTCCGCCTTGACAGGAGCACCTTTAAGCTGCTCAACGCCCTGAACAACAGCAAGCTGACCGTCTGCTTTGATGTTGGCACCCATTCTGTTAAGCTGTTCGGTATAACGGAAACGGTTTGACCAAACACTTTCGGAAATAATGCTTGTGCCTTCTGCAAGAGCGAGAAGCACTGCCATCTGGGGCTGCATATCTGTGGGGAAACCGGGGTGAGGCATTGTTTTGATGTTGCATTTGCCGGGCCTTCTGTCAAGCGAAACCCTGACAGCATCGTCGAATTCCTCAACAACTGCGCCGCATTCAATGAGCTTGGTTGAGATTGATTCGAGATGCTTGGGAATAACATTTTTAATCATTACGTCGCCGCATGTTGCAGCAGCGGCAACCATATATGTGCCTGCTTCAATCTGGTCAGGGATAATTGAATATGTGCAGCCGTGAAGCTGTTCGACTCCTCTGACCTTGATAACATCGGTGCCTGCACCTCTGATATCTGCGCCCATTGAGTTAAGGAAGTTGGCAAGGTCAACAATGTGAGGTTCCTTGGCGGCGTTTTCGATAACCGTAAGTCCGCTTGCTTTAACAGCGGCAAGGAGAATGTTAACTGTTGCGCCTACGGAAGCCATATCAAGATAAATAGGGCTTCCGATAAGCTTTGAAGCTTCCGCTTCGACAATTGCGTTGTCTTCAACCGAAACCTTTGCGCCGAGAAGCTCAAAGCCCTTGATATGCTGGTCAATGGGTCTGGGGCCGAGATAGCAGCCGCCGGGCATTGAAACCTTGGCTCTTGAAAACCTGCCGAGCAGCGCACCGATAAAATAATATGAAGCGCGCAGATGCTTAGTCATATCATGAGAAATAACATATGAGTTGACATGGCGTGAATCTATTTCAATTGTGCTTTTGTTAATTACTTTGATTTGTGCGCCGATTTGCTTGAGAATCTTCATCATGTAGCCGATGTCGCTGATGGAGCAGGGGAGATTCTCGATAACACAAATGTCCTGCGAGAGAATTGCGGCGGGGATTATGGCGAGAGCTGCATTTTTTGCTCCGCTTATTTCAATTTCGCCGTGAAGCGGAGTGCCGCCGTTGATAACGAATTTCTCCAAGAGTGTTCCCTCTTTCACATAATTTTCTAATATATAAAATAAGATAATTGTTCAAAACCTAAAGTATTATACCACTACTTTACTGTTTTGAAAAGCCCTATTTTTAAAAAATATGTCTTTTTTTTGTAATATTTTTGTAAGATTAAGGTGTTTATTTCCGAATTCACAAAATAAACTTCTGTGTACATATATAGATTGCCGCAAAAGAGAAAACATATATGTTGTAAAATATTAATTTTATATTAGTTAAAGAGCACAAAAAACAAGCAGCTTTTTTGTTGCTAATATCAATTATTTTTTTGACGAAAAATTTGTTGGTATTTTTTACCTAAAAACTTGTTGCGTTAGCAAAAAGCAAGCAAGTAAATTGTTATTTTTCACAAAATTCAAGAGCATTTTTTGTAGTAAACACTGAAAAACGGTTTTCACCTTATTCAGGACTGCAAAAACTTTTGACACCCTCGAAAATACAAAAATTTGTTAATTTTCAATAAAAACCGCCGAAAATTCACAATAAATTCAAAAAAATATTGAAAAAAAACGAATATTTCTATTGCAAAATAGTCTTCTGTTGTGTAAAATGTAGATGTCCCTATGGTCATTTTGTATAAAATCACAAAAGAAGTCAAAACAAATCAAATTGAGGGGTAATTATTATGTCTAACAGAATTTTCCAGGGTCTTGTTCACCAGATGAAAGATGCTGTGGGAAGAACTCTGGGTGTAATTGACGAAACAGGAACAATCATCGCTTGCAGCGAGCTGAGCAA
>JAZLCS010000026.1:0-5689 GCA_045614385.1 Acutalibacteraceae bacterium
ACATTTCATAGAAATCACCGAGACGGAACATAAGAATCGTGTCGGGATAATTCTGCTTTATCTGGAAATATTGCTTCATCATAGGGGTAAGCTCTGCCATGAATTTACCATACCTTTCAAAAACTTCCGTGGGGCTGCAAATAGCAGCCCCGATTTTATTGCATTAGTGGCAACCGCCGCAGGTTGAGCATTCGCCGCCGCAGTTATGATCCTGCTTGGGGGGTTCGCAGGTTGCGGGATCTTCGCCCTGAAGGCAAAGAGCAAAAATGCTGTTGATATACTGCATAAGAGCATCGATTTCTGCTCTTGCAGCTTCATAAGCCTGCATATTGGGGTTAGCCATAATCTGAGTGTAAATTTCACCAAACTCTTTATCATAAGCCTGGAGCTTCTGTTCGTTCTTATCTTCCTTTGTTGCTTCGTGCTGGAATGACATCTGAACAAGCTGAATTCTTGCGATAAGCTCGTTAAGAGCAGTATCCTCTTCGTTAGCCTTCTGAGCTGCCATAAGCTTTGTGTAACGCTCGTCCTGCTGAAGGAGTGCGCCAAGCTCTCTTGCTTTTGCAATTACGTCCATTTTTGTTTCTCCTAACTTTTATATTTTATAATACGATGAAACGTACGTATTAACTTAATTTTGCATTTCTCCCCTGAGAATCCATGTGAGCGATTCAGTTACTTTAACATCTTTGAAAGAACCGATAACCGAAGTGTCTGCGGGGAATTCAATAATAATATTTCCTTGTGTTCTGCCCTCTATCAAACCGCTCTTGCTCACACTTTCGCAGAGCACACGGTAGGTTTTGCCGACCATCGATGCGGTTCTGAGCGCAGCAACCTTTTCCTGAGTATCAAGAAGTTCTTTAAACCACTTGCCCTTTTCTTCCCTTGAAAACGGATCCGGCATTGAGGCAGCCTTTGTGCCGTTTCTCGCCGAGAAAATAAAGGTGAACATTGAAGTGAAATTCGCCTCTTCGACAAGAGTTACCGTTTCACGGAATTCTTCATAAGTTTCGCCCGGAAAACCGACAATAACGTCGCTTGTCACGGAAAGGTCAGGCATGACGGAATATGCATAACGGAGAAGGTCAAGATATTTTTCTCTTGTATATCTTCTGTTCATTTCCGAGAGCACTCTGTCACTGCCGCTCTGGAACGGCAGATGCAGGTGCTTTGCAACCTTTTCGCACTGCGCCATAGTGTCAAGCAACTCATGAGTGCAATCCTTAGGATGGGAAGTCATAAAGCGGATTATAAAATCGCCTTCAATCGCATTAAGTTCCTTGAGAAGCGCAGCAAAGTTCATGCCGTAGTCAGGATGCTTACCGTAAGAATTAACGTTCTGACCGAGCAAAGTTATTTCTTTATAGCCCTGTGAAACAAGCTGTTTTGCCTCGGCGACAATTGCCTTTGGGTCACGGCTTCTTTCTCTGCCCCTTACATAAGGCACAATGCAATAGGTGCAGAAATTATTGCAGCCGTACATAATCGGAATCCACGCCTTAAAATCGCTGTCACGGTGAATAGGTAAATCCTCAACAATTACGCCGTCAGCATCGGGATATTCCCTGATTTTTTTGCCGCCTCTCAGGCTTACATAAAGGAACTCCGGAAGCCTGTGCATAACATGAGTTCCGAAAACAATATCAACAAACGGATAACTCTTTTTGATTTTTTCAACAACCCAATCCTGTTGCATCATGCAACCGCAAAGAAGGATCTTCATATCCTTGTTGGCGTTTTTCATGGTTTTGAGCGCGCCGACGTTGCCGAAAACTCTGTCTTCCGCATGTTCACGAATTGCACATGTGTTGTAAAGCACCAAATCCGCGCCGTCAAGCTCATCAACAAGCTGATAGCCGATTTCTTCAAGCATGCCCTTGAGCCTTTCGCCGTCGGCAACATTACCCTGACAGCCGTAAGTATGAACAAAAGCCTTTGGCGGCTCGGCAAAACGCTGCTCAATTATCGCTCTTGCAAGCTGAACATATTCTTTTTGTTTTTCAAGCTCTTCGGCAGAAACCGAAACAGCTTTTATATTAGGATTAGCTGACAAGCCATATTCCTCCATCTTGAGCATATATTTGTTATTATATAATAAAAGAACAGATTATTCAAGTATAAAATGAATAATCTGTCGTTTTTTTCAGATATTTAATTCAGTGTTAACCGTTTATTCATCAAACAGACTTTCTGCAAGCTCAAAATTCGCATTTCTGCGTCTTGTTTCTTCCTCTTCGTCAACAATATAGCATTCATTCTCGCCTTCAAAAATAATGCTGCCAACAGAATAGCTGCCGATTATATGGTCAGTTGAAAGAAGAAGGATTTCTTCATTGTCGCCTATGCAGACGGCAACCTCTTCTTCGATTCTGTCAATGCTGTAAAACATATAATTCACCTCATTGGTTTTCGTAACTTACATCAATTTCCGCTCCGTCACTAGTCATAACAACACTGCCGCAGATGTCTGTTCTGTAAATCTCATCTGTGTAGTTTTTGAGCCTGTTTAAAACTTTGTCATGCGGATGACCGTAATCATTGTTTGCACCGCAGGAAATAACGCATATTTCGGGAGTTGAGGCATCAAGAAAATCTTTGCAGGAAGAGGTTGTTGAACCGTGGTGACCTACTTTCAGAACATCACAGTCAAGATAAGAACCGTTTTCGATAATTTCAAGCTCTTCGTCTTTTTCGGCATCGCCGGTAACAAGGAATGAAGTTTCGCCGTATGTAATTTTTGTTACGGCAGACATGCTGTTGATATCCTCGCAATCGTCGGTAACAGGGCCGAGAATTTCAAAGCTTGCATCGCCGAGAGCATAAGTCAAACCGGGTTTTGCCGAGATAACCTTTGCGCCTGAATTCTGAACCGCCTTCAGGAAAGCGGTATATGTGCTGTTGGTAGGAGTCTGGGATTTGGTGAGCCTCGGCATAATGATATTATCTGTTCCGAATTCTTCAAGCACCTCAGGCAGGCCGCCGATATGGTCGGAATGCTGGTGGGTTGCAATTATATAATCCAACTTTTCTATACCCATTGAACGCAGATAGTTGAGAACATCGGTTTCATGACCGTTTTCGCCTGCATCTATAAGCAGTGATTGGTCGTCACAAAGAACAAGCGTGCAATCACCTTGACCGACATCAATGAAATGCACTGAAAAACCTTTATTTTCACTACCGTTTTCATGCTGCGACAATATATCGCTTGTTGTTTCGGCATCGAGGCCGTCAAAGCAGTTTTTACCGAACACCGAAACAAGCGCAACAACGATTATAACTATGAGGTAGATAAGTTTTTTACTTTTTGCCTTTGACATTTTTTTTACCATTTCTGCTTATCCCCCTTTCTTTTCTGCTGAAATCCACAGGCTTGTTAGGTGTAACAAGACACTTATCGCCATAACCGATGAGGTCGTGTCTGCCCGCTTTTCTCAATGCTTCAATTACCAGCCCTTTGTTTTTTGGGTTGAAATACTGTAAAAGAGCCCTCTGCATTGCTTTTTCATGCGGATCTTTCGCAACATAAACCTCTTTCATAGTATAAGGGTCAAGACCCGTATAGAACATACAGGTTGAAACCGTACCCGGTGTCGGATAGAAGTCCTGAACCTGCTCGGGTCTGATACCGATTTTTTTGAGGAACAGCGCAAGCTCAACTGCTTCTTTGAGAGTGCTGCCCGGATGGGATGACATGAGATAAGGCACAAGATATTGCTCCTTACCCTCACTCTTTGAATATTTAAAATAGCGTTTTGAAAATTCAAGATAAGCCTCAATATGCGGCTTACCCATTTTATCAAGAACCGCAGCAGAACAATGCTCGGGAGCAACCTTTAACTGACCGCTGACATGATGGGCGACAAGCTCTCTGAAAAAGCTGTCATCTTTATCTTGAAGCATATAGTCATATCTGATACCGGAACGTATAAAAACTTTTTTCACTTTCGGAAGCGAACGCACTTCACGCAGTATTTCAAGATATTCGCTGTGGTCGGACTTTAAATTCGGGCACGGAGCGGGCGCAAGGCATTTTTTACCCTTGCAAAGCCCTCTGCTTTCCTGTCCGTCGCATGAGGGGCGGCGAAAATTGGCAGTAGGACCGCCGATATCGTGAATATAGCCCTTAAAATCGGACAAAGAAGTCAGAATTTTAGCTTCATTTATTATTGATTCTTTGCTGCGTGTTGTTATATATCTTCCCTGATGGAATGCAAGAGAGCAGAAATTGCAGCCGCCAAAGCAGCCACGGTTATGTGCTATTGAAAAACGCACTTCTTCAATACCGGGCACTCCGCCTAAAGCCTCATACATAGGATGATAGGTTCTCATATACGGTAAAGCATAAACAGCATCAAGCTCCTCTTGAGAAAGAGGAATTGCAGGCTGATTCTGGACAAGCATTCTGTTGCCGTGACGCTGCTTTATCGCTCTGCCTCTGAAAAAATCCTGCTCATCCTGCTGAATACGGCAGGAAACAGCGTATTCTTTCTTGGAATTGCAAACATTCTCAAAAGACGGGCATTCCGTGCCGGTATACGGCGTTTCGCGAACATCAACACTGTAGCAAGTGCCTCTTATATCGCGTATGTCAGCAACGTTTTCGCCCGCATCAAGCCTTTGCGCAATCTCAACCATGGAACGTTCTCCCATGCCGAAGGAAAGTAAATCCGCCTGCGCATCGAAAAGTATTGAACGGCGGATTTTATCGTCCCAATAGTCATAATGGGCAAAACGGCGCAAGGATGCCTCCAAACCGCCGATAATAACGGGAATATCACCGTAAATCTCACGGATTTTATTGCAATAAACAATAACTGTTCTGTCGGGTCTTAGCCCGAACTGACCGCCCGGACTGTAATAATCTGAGCTGCGTTTTTTCTTGGCGGCGGTATAATGAGCAACCATGGAATCAATATTACCGCTGCTGACAAGAAATCCGAGACGCGGCTTGCCGAAGCGCTTGAAATCCCTGTCGCTTCGCCAGTCGGGCTGAGCAAGGAAAGCAACCTTAAAGCCTGCGTTTTCAAGCACTCTCGTGATTATAGCCGCACCAAAAGCGGGATGGTCAACATATGCATCGCCGCTGACATAAATAAAATCAGCCTGCTCCCATCCCCTTGCGGTCATATCTTCTTTTGTAACGGGTAAAAATCCGTTCATGTTATTCAAAATCATCCTCCGCACCTGCGAAATCGTCATCTTCCGCAAAAACGTCGTCAATATTCGGAGCGGCACCTGCACCGTCGGCAAGAGCCTGCATTTCATACCACTGCTGCTTTGTAAGAAGAACCTGCCTCGGTTTTGCCCCCTCTGACGGACCGACTATACCCTTTTCTTCAAGCTGATCCATAACTCTGGAAGCTCGTGCATAACCGAGCTTAAGCTTTTTCTGAAGCATTGTTGTTGAAGCTCCGCCTGCATTGACAACAACCTCAATTGCATCATTGAGCATAGGATCCCAATCGCCCTCATCCTCATCGGAAGTATCCTTCTTCTTTGCGCTTTCGGATGCGGCGGCTTTCGCTTCGATTTCGTGCATCGTTTCTTCGTTATATGTTGTCTGTGCCTGCGATTTGATATGATTTACAACGCGCTCAACCTCATCATCGGAGATAAAGCATCCCTGAACACGGGTAGGCTTCGATGAACCGACGGGATTGAAGAGCATATCGCCGTTACCGAG
>JAZLCS010000027.1:0-8891 GCA_045614385.1 Acutalibacteraceae bacterium
TCGGCAATGAATTTAAGCTCGGGGGTTTTACGCAGATGCAGACGCTTGCCAACTTCTCTGCGGATAAAACCTGTTGCGCAGGTCAGACCTTTAACGGCAAGCCTTGCCGTTTCAATGCCGTTGATTGCGCTGACGTAAACCTTTGCAAAAGATGCATCGGAGCTGACTTCAACGTTAACAACCGTCAGCATAACGTCTCTGACTCTGGGGTCTTTGAGCTCGCGGATTATAGCCGCAAGCTCTCTTTTTATATCTTCGGATACTCTGTCAATTCTGTACCCTGCCATATTATATCATCCTTTTAAAACAATTAATCTCTGTATTCTTCTGTGATGAAGGCTTCAAAAATGTCGCCTTCCTTGATATCGTTGAACTTGTTCAGACCGATACCGCAGTCATAACCCGAAGCAACTTCCTTAACGTCATCCTTGAGACGTCTGAGTGATGCCATTTCGTCTTCGGTGATAACGATACCGTCACGCACAACTCGGATCTTTGCACCTCTGGTGATCTTGCCGTTTGTAACGTGGCAACCAGCGATATTGCCGACAGAGGAAATCTTAACAACCTGACGTACCTCTGCCTTACCGATATCAACATCTCTGAACTTGGGAGCAAGCATACCCTTGATAGCGGATTCAACCTCTTCGATGCAGTCATAAATAACTCTGTAGCATCTGATTTCAACGCCGTCACGTTCAGCGTTTTCGGATGCAACGTTATCGGGTCTTACGTTGAAGCCGACAACGATTGCGTTTGATGCGTTTGCAAGCATAACGTCGCTTTCGGTGATTGCGCCTACGCCGCTGTGGATAACCTTAACTCTGACTTCCTCGTTTGAAAGCTTGACAAGGCTCTGCTTAACTGCTTCTGCCGAACCCTGAACATCAGCCTTGATGATGATGTTGAGGTCTTTGAGCTGACCTTCCTGAATTGAAGCAAAGAGGTTATCGAGAGTAACCTTCTGGAACTCCTTGAACTGCTCTTCCTTTGCCTTTGTCTTTCTCTGCTCGACAAGCTCTCTTGCAAGGCGTTCGTCGTTAACAGCATCAAAGCCGTCACCTGCCTGCGGAACTTCAGCAAGACCCATAATTTCAACGGGAACGGAGGGGCCTGCTTCATTAACCTTTCTGCCCTTATCGTCAGTCATAACTCTGACACGGCCTACTGCCGTGCCCGCAACGATGATATCGCCGGATTTAAGAGTACCGTTCTGAACAAGAAGAGTTGAAACGGGGCCTCTGCCTTTATCAAGCCTTGCTTCGATAACAACACCCTTTGCAGAGCGGTTGGGGTTAGCCTTAAGCTCCTGCATTTCGGCAACAAGAAGAACTGATTCAAGAAGACTGTCGATACCTGTTCTTGCAAGAGCAGAAACGGGAACACAAATTGTTTCGCCGCCCCATTCTTCGGGAACAAGCTCATACTCGGTAAGCTGCTGAAGAACTCTGTCGGGGTTTGCGGCCGGTTTATCCATCTTATTGATGGCAACAATTATCTGAACGCCTGCAGCCTTTGCGTGGTTGATGGCTTCAATTGTTTGGGGCATGATACCGTCGTCTGCAGCAACAACAAGAATAGCAATATCCGTTGCCATTGCGCCTCTGAGTCTCATTGAAGTGGATGCTGCGTGACCGGGAGTATCAAGGAATGTGATTTTCTGACCGTTAAGGTCAACTCTGTAAGCACCGATGTGCTGAGTGATGCCGCCGGCTTCCGTTGAAGTAACAGATGTGTTTCTGATGGCATCAAGAAGCGATGTCTTACCGTGGTCAACGTGACCCATAACAACAACAACGGGGTCTCTCGCGATAAGCTCGCTTTCGTCGTCGATATGGTCGTCGATGATTCTGTCTTCGATTGTGATAACAACCTCTTTTTCAACCTTTGCGCCGAGCTCTTCGGCAACAATTGCGGCTGTTTCATAATCAAGAACCTCATTAACCGTTGCCATCTGACCGAGAGTGAAGAGCTTTTTGATAACCTCGGCAGCAGTCATTTTGGGCATAGCTGCAAGCTCGCCGACAGTAATCTCCTCGGGAAGCTTGAGAAGCATCTGGGGCTTCTTTGCTCTTTCGGCAGCGATTCTCTTGAGTCTCTCCGCCTCTGTTTCGCGTCTTGAGGAACGCATGCCGCCCTGCTTTCTGTACTGCTGACTCTTCTGCTTGAGCTTCTGCTTTTTAACAGCTCCCTCATGCTGCTTTGTTTTGTTTTCGGGAGCAATGTTTTCATATCTCTCGTTATATTTTTCAAGGTCAACATTATCCGCTCTTGTGTCAATTGTGCGCATTTCGCCCTTTGTTCTGGACTGCATGGGCTTGTTTTCTTTCTCCTTCTTTTCGGGAGCGGGAGCTGCCTTTTTCTGCGGCATGGGAGGAAGCTTGCCGGGCTTCTGAGCCTGCTGCACAGGCTTCTTTTCGGCGGGCTTTTCTTCTTTCTTTGCCTCTATTTTCTCCTCTTTCTTTGCAGGAGCCTTGTTTTCTTCCTTCTTGGGCTCTTCCTTCTTCACGGGAGCCTCTTCCTTCTTCTCCTGAGCGGGAGCCTCCTGTTTTGCGGGAGCTTCCTTTTCTTTCTTGGCAGCGGGAGCAAAGTTGAAATAATCGTTTAAATCTTCAACTTCATACTCCTTTGTAAAGGTTTCAAATATAACATCCAGCTCATCCTCTTCAAGAGCTGTCATGTGTTTTTTCTGGCCGTCAAAATGCTTTGCAAGCAAATCAACAACTATGTTGCTTTTTATGTCAAAGTCTTTTGCTACTTCGTGTACTCTGTATTTATTAATCATATATTAGCCTCCTTTTGGATGTCGAGAAGCGAAAGCATGGTTTTTGCAAAGCCTTCGTCATTTACAGTGACCACAGCGGATTTAAGCCCCGTGGCCTTTCCGATTTCGTCCATGGTTGAAAGCAGGATTCTGACAGGAATGTTTCTTCCTTCAAAACCGGCTTCACGCTCGATTTCTTTTCTCAAACGCTCAGACGCATCACTGCTCAGCAGACACAGCCTTGCGCTTTTGCTTCTGACCGAACCGACCGCGGCATCATGACCGCAGCTCAGCTTGCCGGCTCTGCGGCACATTCCGAGAAGAGAAAGCAGCTTTGGATTATCCGTCATTTTTCAGCTCTTCCTCCATTCTCTCAAAAACTCCGTCCGGAATGGCACAGGAAAAAGCTTTTTCCAATCTTTTCGCTTTTCTTGCCTTTGCAAGGCACTCGGCATCATGGCACACATAAGCGCCTCTGCCGGGCTTTTTGCCCGTAAGGTCAAGC
Organism: Acutalibacteraceae bacterium; assembly: GCA_045614385.1. GTDB lineage: Bacteria > Bacillota > Clostridia > Oscillospirales > Acutalibacteraceae > CAG-177. The sequence continues at coordinate 3,270 of JAZLCS010000027.1, forward strand.
GATATCTCGCCTTCAGGGCTTTTCACAACCCTTACAAGCTCTTTTTTAGGCTTCATTTCATTGCAGCCTGTGCATTTTCTCATGGGAATCCGGCGGGTTTGCATCGGTTCAGCTCCTTATATATTATTCGTCAAAATTGATAACTGCTTCTTCTGTTTCGGGATTGATATCGATTTTCCAGCCTGTAAGCTTTGCGGCAAGGCGGGCATTCTGACCCTTGTTGCCGATGGCAAGAGAAAGCTGGCTGTTGGGAACAACGACCTTGCAGGAATGTTCTTCTTCGCTTTCAACGGTTACGGAAATAACATCTGCGGGAGCAAGAGCTGCCGCAACATACTCCGCAGGGTTCTCGCTGTAGCGAACGATGTCGAGCTTTTCGCCGCCGAGAATGTCAACAATCTTGTTGACTCTTGCGCCTCTCTGGCCTATGCATGCGCCGACGGGATCAACGTTTTCGTCTGCGCTGTAAACCGCAATCTTGCTTCTTGAACCTGCTTCGCGGGAAACTGACTTGATTTCAACAGTTCCGTCAAAGATTTCGGGCACTTCGCTTTCAAGCAGGCGTCTGACAAGACCGGGGTGAGTTCTTGAAATAGTTGCCTTGGGGCCTTTGGTTGCTTCTCTGATGTCAGCAATATAAACCTTGACAAGGTCGCCTTCAGTGAAATTATCCGTGGGAAGCTGTTCGCTTCTGAGAAGTCTTTCGGTGATTTTTCCGATTTCAACAATCGCGTCAAGAGAAACAGGGTCAATCTTTGAAATCTTCGCAGTAACGATTTCCTGATTCTTATTCTGGAATTCTTCTCTTATCTGGCCGTGCTCAGCCTCACGGATAGCCTGGCGGAGAATATGCTTGCCCTTTTCGGCTGCGATACGGCTGACCTCTTTTGTTTCAAGCTCAATTTCGATAATATCGCCTGCAAGAGCGTTTTTCTTGAATCTCTTTGCCTGTTCAACCGTCATATCCTCATCGGGGTCAAGAATTTCGGAAACAACGTTTTTGCGAACAAAAACTCTGATTGCCTTTTTATCGGAATCGATTTCACAGAAAACGATATCCTTATTATTATAGTCTCTTTTAACCGCTGTTACTATTGCTCTCTGAATTCCTTCAAGAAGAGCTGCCTCGTTTATGTTCTTCTCTTTGCCGAGAAGTCTGACTGCCTCAAAAAATTCGCTGTTATTCATTTTTTCGACCAATCCTTTCAATTATTAAAAATCAAAATCATCAAGTTTTATATAGCTTGTTTCTTTTTTCTCAAAGTTCATTGCGCTGCCGTCTTCAAGGCGCAAGGTAACCATGCTGCCGTCAAACTCCTCAAGAATCCCCGAGAATTCGCGAACGCCTTCAACAGCCCTGATAAACTTCACCTTGATTTTTTCGCCCTTGCAGGCTTCAAAATGAGTTTCTCTTGTGAGCTCTCTTTCAATGCCGGGCGATGAAACCTCAAGACAATAGCTCTGCTCAATCGGGTCTGCATCGTCAAGTGGCTTATCGATGGCTCGGCTCATATTTTCGCAATCCTCAATGCCTACGCCGCCGTCCTTATCGATAAAGATGCGCAGAAACCAATCCGCACCCTCTTTGACAAAACGTATGTCCCAGATTTCAAGACCGAGCTTTTCGGCAATGGGCTCTGCGATTTCCCAAACAGCGGCTACGGTGTTGCCGCCCTTTCCTTTTGCCATTGATAATTCTCCTTTAAAACGGTTATTTTCTTTTTGTGAAAAAAGTTTTGTACATAAACAAAAGAGCGGGTCGCCCCACTCTCATACAAAACATTAATTCTTACTGTCGTTATTTTAGCACAGTTTTTTATAAATATCAAGCTTTATTTTTAAAAATTCCATTAATTATGAATTTTAGATATTGATATACCCCCATTTTCGGTGTAAAATAGTAAAAACCATTAAAATCCGAGGCGATGTTATTCATGATAATAGATTTTCATACCCACTGCTTCCCGGAAAAAATCGCAGAAAAAGCGATTGAAATTCTCCGAAAACGTTCAGGAATAACAAGACCGTTTCACAACGGCACGGTTGACAGCTTGCTGTCGCTTGCAAAAAACGACGGCGTTGATTATTCCGTTGTGCTTAATATTGCCACAAATCCGCACCAGCAGGAAAGTGTTAATAATTTCGCAATATCCCTGAAAAATGTTGACGGTATAATTCCTTTCGGCAGTGTTCATCCCGACAGCCCCGATGCATTAGACGAGCTTGAAAGGCTTAAGGAAAACGGCATTAAAGGCGTGAAGCTCCACCCCGACTATCAGGGCTTTTTCGTCAACGATAAAAAGATGCTTCCGATATACGAAAAACTCGGTAAATTGAATTTGATAACGCTCTTTCACTGCGGCTTTGACATCGGCTACCCCGAACCCGTTCACTGCACGGCAGAGGCGCTTTCAGAGATTTTGCCCTCTTTTTCGGGAGCTCCCGTTGTTGCGGCACACTTCGGCGGAATATGGTCGCTCCCCGAAACGAGAGAACACCTCATGGGTAAAAATATTTATCTTGACACCGCCTATTGCTACGGCACAGTCACGCCGCGCTACGCAAAAGAATTTATTGATGCTCACGGAGCGGACAAAATCCTTTTCGGCAGCGACTCTCCCTGGAACGCACCGTATCAGGACATTGAACTGGTCAGATGCTTCGGGCTGAGCGAAACCGAAGAAAAAGCAGTCCTCGGCGGCAACGCACAAAGACTGCTGGGATTATGATTTTCAGGGGCGATGCGAGCATCGCCCTCTACAATATGATAATTATCTGAGCTCATCCAAAGTCATTTCGTAAGCAGGCAGGAATTCTTCAATGAAAACTTTTGCTTCGGGCAGGTCAAGATTTTCTATTGATTCTCTTATACCTTCTCCTGCTTTCACAAATTCGCTGTTACCCGCTTTTTTCTCTTCAATGCACTTGATGAGTGCGCTGATTTTATCGGCGGCTTTGATAAGCTTCCAGAGCTCCGCGTCAGATTCTTCGGGCATAAATGCCGCCGCATAATCCTCTCTGAATTCCTCGGGGAGCATTTCAACAAGGCTTCTGCACGCATTTTCTTCAACCGTTTTATAAGCAAGGCGAACTTCCTCACTGTAATACTTAACCGGTGTCGGCATATCTCCCGTCAGCGTTTCGGGCGTATCATGATAAAGCCCGAGAAAAGCCGCTCTTTCTCCGCTGAGATTTTTGCCAAAGCGTTTGTTGCCGATTATCGCAAGGGCATGCGCAATCACGGCAACCTCAAAGCTGTGTTCGCAGAGGTTTTCGCTGTGCTCATTTCTCATAAGAGCCCATCGGTTGATATATTTCATTCGCGAAACCATCGCAAAAAATCCGTTTTTCATAAAATCACCTTAAATTTTTTAGTATATTGATAATACCACACTTGAAATATCTTTGCAATGCCAAAATGAAAGGAGGCATAAACAAAGCATGAAACGCTGCATATACTGTCTGAGCGAATGCCCCGATAATGCCGACATCTGCGTTATCTGCGGCTTCAACGGAGTTTCCGATAAAGAATTCAAAAACTGTTTGCCAATCGGCACAAAACTGAATAACCGCTATGTACTCGGCGGCGTATGCTCAAAAGAAAAAGCTTTTGCTTCATATTATGCCTTCGACCATCAGCTCAGGCAAAGAGTTCGGATTTCCGAATACCTGCACGAAAAGCTCATGTACCGCCACCCGGGCGAAGTTATTGCGAAATATTATAACGATACCTGCCTTGCCAGAGGAGATAAGGAAATATCCGCATACTATACGCATTACAAAAAGCTCTGCGAAATCTCAAAAACGGGTATTCTGAATTTTACGGACTGCTTTGCCGAAAACTCAACCTTTTATTTTGTAAGCTCGATTGACACAGGCACTCCGCTTTCTTCGCTCATCGGCAACGGCAAAATGCTGACGCTTTCAAAAGCAATGCAGTTGCTCAAGCCCGTTATTGAATGCGCAATCAGCCTTGAAAAAACCGGCAAATGGCATGGCAGTATAACCCCCTATTCAATCATCACAGACGGCGGAAAAGCAACCTCGCTGACGGGCTATTCCTACCCGCCGAAAATCTTTTATTCCCCGTTTGATGCGCCCGAAAAACAGCTTGGCGCAAAAGAATGCGGCTCCTTCACGGATGTTTATGCCATTGGTGCAATTTTTTATGAAAGCATGACAGGCTTTTTGCCGGCAACCGCCGTTCAGAGAAATCAGGGCAGAGCTCTGAAATTCCCGCCAAATTTCCCTGAAAAAGAAAAAGCTGTTATTGAAAAGGCGTTATCACTTGATAAAACCGAAAGATATCAAAGCGTTTCGGAATTTTATTGCGCAATCAATGGAGAAAAAACCTCTAAACCAAAAGAAAAAGCTTCAGGTTCGGATATTACACGCAAAATCCTGCTTGCTGCCGCCATAATCTGCCTGATTGTCAGCGGCGCAATCCTTATTAATTACTATGTAGTTGAACCTTTGAAGGAATCGAAGCAGGCATCGGAGCTTGCCGCCCTTATTCAGACAACTGTTGAAAACGTCGATTCCGACCCGTGGGAAGAAATTTATCAAAAGCATCCCGATGTCAATTTCCCGAGCGGCATGAATCCGTCATTTTCGGAGCTTTATGCAATCAACAGCGACTTTGCGGGCTGGGTTTCAATCCCCGAAATGAGCATCAATTATTCGGTTGTTCAGGCGGATAACAACGACGACTATCTGCGCCGCGATTTCTACGGCAACAGCACCAAATACGGCGTTCCGTTCTTCGATTACCGCAACTCTATGACCTCGCTCGACCGAAACACGATAATTTACGGCCACAATATGAGGCAGGATGACAAGATTTTCGGCACTCTGGAGCAATACAGAACCGTTGACGGCTTCAAAAAAGCTCCGCTTATCGGCATGAGCACGCTTTACGGCGATTACACATTCAAGATTTATGCCGTTTTCATTTCAAACAGCCGCGAGCAGGATAACAACGGTGATATCTTCAACTATATTTTCACAAATACCACAGACGAAAGCTTTCTTAAATACATTGAAGAGGTTGACAAGCGAAAGCTTTATTCAACGGGCGTTGACATCAATGCATCGGATAAAATTCTGACCCTTTCTACCTGTTGTTATGACTTCACCGATGCAAGGCTCGTTGTTGTCGGCAGGCTGATGCGCAGCGGCGAAAGCCCCGCGGTTGACACCTCTCTTGCATCAGAAAACCCGAGCCCCAAATTTCCGCAGGCTTTTTATAACGCCAAAAGAATTGACAATCCGTATAAAAACGACCCGAATGTTTTTAATCAATAAGGAGAACAGCTATGAAATTTTTGATTGTTGTTGACATGCAGAACGATTTTATTGACGGCGCACTCGGAACAAAAGAAGCCGTTGCAATTCTCCCCGCCGTCAAAGAAAAAATCAAAAATTTTGACGGCAGAGTACTTTTCACAAGGGATACTCACGAAGCGGATTACCTCACAACTCAGGAAGGTGCAAACCTGCCCGTTGAGCATTGCATAAAAGGCACAAGCGGCTGGCAGATTAACTCCGAGCTTGATGCGCTTCGCAAAGAAGAACCGATTGACAAGCCCACCTTCGGCTCGGCTGCTCTCGGTCAGCTTCTGA
>JAZLCS010000028.1:0-11510 GCA_045614385.1 Acutalibacteraceae bacterium
AACGCTTTTCGGCGTTTCGTGATTGAAAGGCGTCAGCCTTCCTGCCACTCAACCGCCAAAAATCATTTAAAAATCTTTCACTTTCAGGTCGAAGATTTTTTATCGTGAGGATTTTTGGCTTGTCAAGGCACAAAACGGAGCAAATCCTTGACGGATTTACGAGCATTTTAACGAAGAAAAGGTGGAAATTATCCGATAAAAAACACAGTTCGGATTACTCCCGTCACTCTAACCGTAAAAGATTAAATAAGGGAATTTTCATAATGAATAAAAACTTTTTTAAAAACATGCTGAAACTTGCGTTACCGATTGCCATGCAGCAACTTCTTGTTTCCTGCGCCCAGTTGATTGATACCGCAATGGTGACAAAGCTCGGCAACGTTGCCGTTTCTTCGGTCGGCGTTTCATCAAGATGGATTTTTCTTATGAACCTTTTTTATTTTGGAATTTCCTCAGGTTCTGCCGCCCTTATTGCTCAGTTCTGGGGCGCAAAAGAAAAAAGAAACATTCAGAAATCCTACGGAGTCGCACTCATTTTCGGCGCGGCGGTTGCAGTAACTTTCACTTGCGCTATGTTCTTCTTCCCCGAATATCTGATAAGAGTATTCACAAGCGAACAAGCAGTTATCGAAACATCATCACAATACATGAAAATAGTTGCGTTCATGAGCATTTTCAGCGCATTTAACCAAATCACCTGCACCGCATTGAGAGCAACCGAAAGGGTCAATCCTTCACTCATAACATCGCTTATTGCAGTTGTTACAAACACCACACTCAACTACATTCTAATTAACGGAAAACTCGGGTTCCCCTCCCTCGGCATTAAAGGCGCAGCAATAGCAACGGTCACCTCAACCGTGTTGCAATCCGTTCTCCTTTTCATTGTTTTGAGAACCTCAAAAGATATCTTCAACGATAAATTCCGCGAATTCTTTAAGGTGAAAATCGAATTTTTTAAAAGGTTCACCGTTGTTTGCTTGCCGGTTGTGCTTAATGAAGTTGCGTGGGCATTCGGCACAAATATCTATGCAATGGTGTTTGCAAGGCAAGGAAGCGAAGCTTATGCAGGCTACACAATATTCAATTCTATTGAACAGCTTGCTTTTGTTTTCTTCGTCGGTATCTGCCACGCTTGTTCGATAATGACCGGCAAAACCATCGGTGAAGGTAACAAAAACGGCGCATATAAACTCGCAAAAAAATTCGTAATTATGACTCCCGTAATCGGTATTATGACAGGCACAGTACTCGCGACGGTCAGAAACCCGCTTTTATCTCTTCTCGACATTGAAACACAAGCTGCATTTGACATCGCTTCAACACTTATTCTTATCTATTGCCTATGGCTTCCGATAAGAAACCTGCCGTATACACTCATAGTCGGCACATTCAGAGCCGGCGGCGACACCAAAATAGGCATCGTTTATGATTGCCTTTCGCTTTATCTTATAAGTGTGCCCGTTGTGGTGATACTCGGTCTGGTAGTAAAAGTCGATTTTGTTTATCTGATTATGGCAATGTACCTTTGCGAAGATATTCCTAAAACCCTGATGAGCCTTATGAGATTCAGGAGCAGAAAATGGATTAAAAACCTGACGGACAAATAAAGGAGCAAGCAGAATGAACAGAATTTTCAACAGCATTCCTCTTCCGGAAATTGCACCCGCATTTGAATATCACTGCGGAAGAGAAGCATATATGCTTTCATATACAAACTGCACCAAGGCCGACTTTGAAACAGAATGCACCGCACTTGCAAACAGCGGTTGTGTTTTATTTGACAGTTTTGATTTAAAAGAAAACTGCCACAAAACCTTTCGCTGTGACAAAATGATTCACGTTTATTACTGCGAAAATGAAAAAACAATGCGTATTGTTGCAGACGCAACCAGCGGTTATTACAGCACAAAGCCCGAATTATGCGTAAAAAAATGCGAAACAGCTCTCTGGCAGTTTGAGGTTGACCATGCTCTCATCGACTGCGGTATGTGCTACATAGCAAGATGCCGTGACGGCAGTTTCTTTGTTGTTGACAGTGCCCATATGTATTCCGTTAACGATGATATAAGAATCATTGAGTTTCTCAAAAACATCAACGGCGGGAAGAAACCCGTTGTTGCCGGCTGGTATTTATCTCACGCCCATGAAGACCACATAGCAAAATTCCTTGACATTATTGAATACCATAAAAGCGAAATAGACATTGAAACGGTTTACTATAACTTCCCCGATGCGTACCACAGAGACTATCTTTATTGGGGCGAGGTAAACCTTAACATGACTCTGCGTTTTGAGAGAGTTATGAAAGAGAACCCCGATATCAAAAAAGTTATTCTTCATACGGGTCAGCATTTCTTTGTGCGCAACCTTGAATTTATTACCCTATGCACCCACGAAGACATTTATCCAACCGTTTTCAGCGATTTCAACAACACTTCAACCGCTCTTATGATGATAGCGGAAGGCAGCAAGGTTCTGCTTCCGGGCGACTGCTCTGCTGAGAGCGACAAAGTTCTCGTCGGCCGATACGGAGATTATCTTAAATGCGATGTTGTTCAGATGTCACACCACGGCCATTCGGGCACATCGCCCGAATTCTATCGCCTTGCCGATGCACAGTGCGTGCTCTTTCCGATAACCGAAATCAAATTCGACGAAGAATTACCCAGACAGGAATCCAACAGGGTTGCAATTGCGCTTTCAAAGGAATACCATATCGCATCAAACGGCACGGCCGAAATTCCCCTGCCCTATAAATTCGGGCAGACAAAGATTTATCCCGACGAAACTTTCGAGGATTTCAACGGAATATTCAATCTTTGGTGTTATGAGTATACAGACGAAAGAAAAGAACAACTTTATAACGATTTTTTAAGGAGAAGTGCACGGAATTCATAAAAATGAATTGATATGTGACTTTTTAATAAATCAGGTTGAAATATTCAATATAATATGTTATTATATAAAAACATCAAATTTTCGGCGAGGTGAAAACAATGATAATGGGCGAATCGGCTGAAAACTATCTTGAAACAATTCTTATGCTCAGCCAAAAGAAAGGCTCTGTCCGCTCGGTTGACATTGCAACTGAGCTCGGCTTCTCAAAACCCAGTGTCTGCGTTGCCATGAGAAACCTCAGAGAGCACGGCTATGTTGTGACAGACGGCGACGGATTAATCACACTGACCGAATCGGGTCTTGAAATAGCAAAAAATGTTTATCTAAGACATGAAACAATCACCAAATGGTTAATAGGAATCGGAGTCAGCACAGACCAAGCGGCGATTGATGCTTGCCGTATCGAACACGTTATCAGCCACGAGAGCTTTGAATGTCTCAAAAAACATATTAATGACTGACAGATAGCGTATGGTTTTTACCATGCGCTATTTGTACATTTTATATAAAAGCATCACAGAGGCAATGCAATTTAGCGTGGTAAATCGCTAATTGACTAACACAATAAAGTGTGCTATACTATTGCCATATTAAAACAGTAGGAGAAAATTATGAACGAGTTTCTTGCTTCGCTGTCAAAAGAAGACAGCCTTACATATGAGCTTTCAATGCTTTATAAGCAGTGGGGCTATAAAGAATACCGCATGGCAAAATTTGAAGAATACAGCTTTTACAGCGACAACAGAGACTTCCTCTCAAGCAAAGGAATTCTTGCTTTCAATAATTCTGACGGTCGCCTCATGGCTTTGAAGCCGGATATCACTCTTTCAATTGTTAAAAATGCAAAGCTTTCAGACTCGCTGACAAAGCTTTATTACAATGAAAGTGTTTTCAGAATGAGTGACAGCTCAAACGACTATAAAGAAATCAAACAGACAGGTGTTGAAATTCTCGGCACTGTTGACGACTATCTTGTCACGGAAGTGCTTATGCTTGCCGCAAAGAGTCTTAAAACAATCGACAAGGATTTTGTGCTCTCGATTTCGCACATGGCGTTCATCCCCTCCTTGCTCAAAGAAACTAAGCTTGGTGAAAATGCAAAAAAAGACATCATCAACTGCATAAAAGGCAAAAACACTCATGACCTCCGCGCCATCTGCGAAAAATGCGGTGTATGCAACGAAAAAACAGAGCTTCTCATTAAACTTGCAAGCATTAACGGCAAGCTTTCTCAGACTCTTCCCGTTCTCAGCAATCTTGCATGCAATGATGAAATGAAAAAAGCTTGCGATGAGCTTGAATTTATTGCTTCTTCTCTCCAAAAAAGTGACATTGAAGACAAACTTTTCATCGATCTTTCCGTTCTCAATAACACAGATTATTATAACGGCATCATCTTCCAGGGCTATGTTGAAAAAGCACCGTCAGCCGTTCTTTCCGGCGGAAGATACGATAACCTTGCTGGTAAGCTCAGAGAAAACACTCAGGCAATCGGCTTTGCGGTCTATCTTGATAATCTCAATTTTTATTACAGAAAGAACCGCGGATATGACAGCGATATTCTTATTCTTTTCGATTCCGCCGAAAAGAGCGTTTCTTTGCTTTCGCTCGTTGAAAACTTTGTTGAAAAAGGATTTTCTGTCCGCGTTGAACACACAATGCCCGAGGGCTACAAGGCAAAAACCGTCTATTCCTTTGAAAACGGCGCATTGAGGGAGGTGGCATCATGCTGAATATTGCTTTACCGAAAGGCAGGCTCGGCGACAAGGTCTATGAGCTTTTTGCTTCAATAGGCTATGACTGCAGCGAGATATACAGCGACAACAGAAAGCTTGTTTTTGAAAATGAAGCTAACGGCGTACGCTACCTGCTTGTTAAACCCTCAGATGTTGCAATTTATATCGCGCACGGCGCGGCGGACATCGGTGTTGTAGGAAAAGATATTCTTGAAGAAGGCAACTTTGATATTTATGAGCTGCTTGACCTCAACCTCGGCAAGTGCAACATGTGCGTTGCCGCCCCGAATGACTACATTGAAGATTTTGACCGCCCGCTCAGAGTTGCAACAAAGTTTGTTAACATTGCAAAGAATTATTATATTTCACTCAACCGTGAAATCGAAATAATCAAACTCAACGGTTCAATCGAAATTGCGCCCATTCTCGGTCTTTCCGATGTTATAGTTGATATCGTTGAATCGGGCAAAACGCTCAAAGAAAACAACCTCAGAGTATATGAAAAAATTATGCCCATCAGCGCAAGACTTATCGCAAACAAATCTTCCTACAAATTCAAGGGAGATGACATTGAAACTCTTATGGAAAAGCTCAAAAAGGAGTTGGCAGAATGATTAAGATAATCAACATGGACAGCGCAGAAAAAGGAGAAATTCTCACCAGAGATATAAAGCTTGAAAGCGGTGTTGAGGCAATCGTTGCCGACATAATCAAAAATGTTAAGGAAAACGGCGACAAGGCGCTTAAGGAATACAGCGCAAAATTCGATGGCGCAAACATTGAAAATCTTCGCGTTACTCAGGAAGAAATTGATGCCGCTTACGAAAACGAAGATAAAGCGTTGATTGAAACGCTTGAAATGGCAAAGAAAAACATTTGGAATTTCCATGAAAAGCAGCTTCGCAAGGGTTTTGAAATCAATAACGGTGACGGCACAATTTCGGGTCAGAAAATCACCCCGATTGAAAAGGTCGGTATCTATGTTCCCGGCGGCACGGCAAGTTATCCTTCAACCGTGCTTATGAATGCCATTCCCGCAAAAATCGCAGGCGTCAGCGAAATAATCATGACAACACCTCCCGACAAGCAGGGCAATATTCCTTCTGCCATCCTTTGCGCTGCAAAGATTGCGGGAGTTGATACCATCATAAAAACAGGCGGCGCTCAGGCTGTTGCCGCTCTTGCATACGGCACGGAAAGCGTACCCAAGGCTGATAAAGTAGTCGGCCCCGGCAACGTTTTTGTTGCAACGGCAAAAAGAATGCTCTACGGTCTTGTTGACATCGACATGATAGCGGGCCCGAGCGAAATTCTTGTTCTTGCAGACGGCACCTGCAACCCCGAATATGTTGCGGCTGACCTTCTTTCACAGGCTGAACACGATAAGCTCGCAAGCGCAGTTCTCGTTACTGACAGCAAAGAGCTTGCATATGCCGTGCAGGCTGAGCTTGAAAAGCAGATTCCGCTTCTTCCGAGAGAAGAAATTGCAAGGGCATCAATCGAAACCAACGGCAAGATTATTATTGCAAACAATCTTGAACAAGGCATAGAAATTGCCAACGAAATTGCTCCGGAACATCTTGAAGTATGTGTTGACGACCCGTTTGCGCTGCTCGGTAAAATCAAGAATGCAGGTTCAATCTTCCTTGGCAAAAACACGCCTGAAGCATTGGGCGATTATCTTGCGGGAACCAACCACACTCTCCCCACATCCGGCACTGCAAGATTCAGCTCTCCTCTTTCGGTTGATGACTTCGTAAAGAAATCACAATATATTTACTACACTGAAGAAGCTCTCGGCAAGGTTAAGGACAACATTGTTCTTTTTGCAAACCGCGAGGGACTTCAGGCTCACGGCAAGAGCGCGGCTATCAGATTTGAGAAATAAGGTGAACCCATGAGCAAATTTCTTTCAAAAAACTACGAAAAGCTTGTTCCTTATACCCCCGGTGAACAGGTTAACGAAAAGGTTATAAAGCTTAATACTAACGAATCCCCCTTTCCTCCGTCTCCGAAGGTTAAGGAGGTTCTGAGTGAAGCGGTTATAGACAGGCTCAATTTATATTCAGACCCTGAACTTAAAGAACTCCGCACTGCAATTGCAGAACAATTCGGTGTTACTCCCGACATGGTATTTTGCGGCAACGGTTCTGACGATGTTCTCGCTTTTGCGATAATGGGCTTTTGCGGACGCGGCGGCAAACTCTGCTGCCCGGAAATCTCTTACGGTTTCTATCCTGTCTATGCAGATATCTTCGGCGTTGAATTGGAGCAAATTCCGCTTAAGGCGGATTTCTCAATTAATGTTAATGATTACATCGGCAAAAACAAGAATATTGTTATCGCTAATCCGAATGCTCCGACGGGGCTGCTCATTCCGCTTGAAGACGTTGAAAAAATCGTTGCTTCAAACCCCGATAACCTTGTTATCATGGATGAGGCATATATTGCATTCGGCGGTGAAAGCTGCATGAGCCTTGTGAAAAAGTATAACAACCTGCTTATTACGAGAACTTTTTCCAAAAGCCATTCTCTCGCGGGTCTCAGAGTCGGCTTTGGCATTGGCTCAAAAGAAATCATCGAAGACCTTAACAAGCTGAAATATTCGTTTAATCCCTATAATCTCAATTCTCTTTCAATCAAGGCGGCGGCGGCGGCAATCGCAGACAATGATTATTATAATGCCAACATCGCAAAGATTATCAAAAACAGAGAAACAACAACAGCTCAGTTAAAAGAGCTTGGTTTCACCTGCACGGATTCAATGGCAAACTTCATTTTTGCATCACATCGCAAAATTCCTGCCGCAGAACTTGCTGCAGAGCTTCGCAAAAGAAAAATACTTGTCAGATATTTTAACAAGGCAAAGATTGATAATTATCTTCGCATAACAGTAGGTTCAGCAGAAGAAATGCAAGCACTCGTTGATGCGATAAAGGAGATAACGGCATGAGAGAAGCTGAAATCAAAAGAAAGACAAACGAAACAGATATCGAACTTTGGCTGAAGCTTGACGGCACCGGCAAAAACGAAATTGACACCGGCTGCGGCTTTCTTGACCATATGCTGGAGCTTTTTGCACGCCACGGAAGAATGGATTTAAATGTTAAATGCATTGGCGATACTCACGTTGACTATCACCATACGGTTGAGGATGTCGGCATCGTGCTCGGCCAGGCATTTGCAAAGGCGGTCGGCGAAAAAAGAGGAATTTCACGCTACGGCAGCATCCTTCTTCCGATGGATGAAACACTTATTCTTGCAAGCATTGACATCAGCGGTAGAGCATATCTCAACTATGATGTTCAAATCCCCACCCCCGCTGTCGGCGGCATGGATACGGAGCTTGTTGAAGAATTCTTCATTTCATTTGTTCGAAACAGCAATATAACTCTCCACATAAAGCAACTTGAGGGCAAAAACAGCCATCACATCATTGAAGGTATTTTCAAAGCCTTCGGAAGAGCTCTTTGCAAGGCGGTTTTTGAGGACTTGACTCTCGGCGGCGAAATTCCCTCAACGAAAGGAATTTTATAATGATTGCAATAATTGACTACGGCTGCGGTAACCTTTTTTCGCTTTCTTCATCGCTCAGAAGCCTTGGAATCGAGTGCAAAATCACAGGCGACAAGGATGAAATAATCGCGGCGGATAAAATAATTCTTCCCGGTGTCGGCGCATTCGGAGATGCGGCAAAAAAGCTTCGCGATTGCGGAATGGACGAGCTTCTTTGCACTTTGGCTGCAGAGGGCAAACCCATTCTCGGTATTTGCCTGGGAATGCAGTTGCTTTTTGAAAAAAGCTTTGAATACGGTGCACACATGGGTCTCGGGCTTATCAAGGGCTATGTAGGTCCTCTTGAAGGTCAGATTCCCGCAGATTTAAAAATCCCCCATATGGGCTGGAACAAGCTCAATCTTGCAAAGGCTGACCCTATATTCAAATATATTGAACCGGGCGACTATATGTATTTCGTTCACTCGTTTTACGCAAGAAACTGTGTTGAAAATACGCTTGCTTTTGCCGAATACGGCGTTGCTGTGCCCGCAATCGTAAAAAGCGGCTCGGTTTACGGAATGCAGTTCCACCCCGAAAAGAGCGGCTCAAAAGGGCTTGCTCTTCTCAAAGCATTTTCAGAAATATAAGGTGATTTTATGCAGATATATCCCGCAACAGACATTCTCGGCGGTAAAGTTGTTCGCCTGACAAAAGGCGACTATAATCAGGTCAAGATTTATGCCGATTCACCCGCCGAAATGGCTCTTGAATTCATGAAAGACGGAGCAACAAATTTACATATGGTTGACCTTGACGGCGCAAAGGACGGTGCACCCGTTAACTTTGATGCCATAAAAGAAGCCGCACAAATTAAGGGCTTGTTTATTGAAGTCGGCGGCGGCATAAGAGATATGAAAAGGGTTGAGGACTATCTCAATCTCGGCGTTAAGAGAGTTATTCTCGGCACGGCGGCAATCCGCAATTATCCGTTTGTTGAAGAAGCTGTCAAGGAATTCGGCGAGGCAATCGCAGTCGGCGTTGATGCGAAAAACGGCTTTGTTGCCGTCAGCGGATGGCAGGAAACCACGGGCGTTAAATCCGTTGAATTCTGCAAAAAACTGCGCGACACGGGCGTTGCCACCGTTATTTACACCGACATTTCAAAAGATGGCATGCTTTCGGGCACAAACCTTGAAATATATAAGGAGCTTTCAACCATCGATGGGCTTCAGATTGTCGCTTCCGGCGGAATTACCTTTGCAGATGAAATAAAAAAACTCAATGAAATGGGCATTTACGGCGCAATTGTCGGCAAAGCAGTTTATGAAGGCAAGCTCAGCCTTAAAGATGCGCTCATTGCAGGAGGTGCGTTATGATAACAAAAAGAATTATCCCCTGCCTTGACGTGCGCAACGGCAGAGTAGTTAAAGGCGTTAACTTTGAAGGCATACAAGATGTTGCGTCGCCTGTTGAACTCGCTCATTTTTATAATGACAGCGGTGCAGACGAGCTTGTTTTCTATGATATCACCGCATCGTTTGAAGGCAGAGCACTTTTCACAGATGCTTTGACGCAGGTTGCAAGCGAAATCTTCATCCCACTCACAGTTGGCGGCGGAATAAACACTCTCGATGATTTTGACAGAGTTCTCAAATGCGGTGCGGACAAGGTTTCGGTAAACTCGGGCGCAATCAAAGACCCGTCAATCATAGAAAAAGCGGCTAAAAAATACGGCGACCAGTGCGTTGTGCTTTCAATGGATATCAAACGCGTTGACGGCTCTTTCCATATTTTCAGCAAAGGCGGCAGAATCGACACAGGTATTGATGCTCTTGAATGGGCAAAAATGGGCGAAAACAACGGCGCAGGCGAGCTTGTTGTTAACAGCATAGATACAGACGGCGTAAAGCAGGGTTTTGACCTTGAAATGCTTCAGAAAATCAGTGACCTTGTTTCAATTCCCGTTATCGCAAGCGGCGGAGCAGGAAAAAAAGAGGATTTTCTTGAGCTTTTCAAAGCGGGTGTTGCGGATGCAGGTCTTGCCGCATCAATCTTCCATTTTAAGGAAGTCAACATCATGGATTTGAAACGCTATCTTAACGATAATAACATAGAGATGAGGATATAAAGATGATTGAACTCAAATATAACAGCGACGGGCTTATCCCCGCAATTGTGCAGGACCACTACAGCAAAAAAGTGCTTATGCTCGCTTATATGAATGCAGAAAGCCTTGATATCACTATCAAAGAAGGCAAAACCTGCTTCTGGAGCAGAAGCCGTCAGGAGCTTTGGAGAAAAGGCGAAACATCAGGAAATACACAGCAGGTTGTTTCAATCCGCACAGACTGCGACAAGGACACCCTTCTCATTGACGTTATCAAAAACGGTCCCGCATGCCACACAGGCAACGAAACATGCTTTTTTGAAGATATTGTAGAACCCGAAGTTGAGGAATTTTCCTATGAGGGTCTTTATAAAATGCTTGTCGGCAGAAAGGTTGAGAAAAAGGAAGGCTCCTACACAACATATCTTTTTGAAAAGGGCATTGACAAAATTCTCAAAAAGGTCGGCGAGGAATGCACAGAGGTTATCATCGGCGCAAAAGGCGGTGATAAGGCAGAAACCGTTTATGAAATCGCAGATTTGCTCTATCACATCACGGTTATGATGATTGAAATGGGTATCAGCCTTGATGAGGTTACGGCAGAGCTCGCAAAACGTCATATTGTTGACCATAAAGTTAAACAGGAAAAAATGCAATAAAATTTTTAAGTCCCCGAAGAACAACTTTCATTGTTTTTCGGGGACTTGTTTAATATTATTTAGCTTTCGCTTCGCAATAAATACATCTGTAGGTTTTTGTTTCAGGCTCGGTGAGCTTGAAAACATGAGGCAAATCCTGCTCGGTTGTGGTTATGCATCTGGGGTTTTTGCACTTGATAACATCTTTTATCTGAGCAGGAAGAGTGAGCTTTTTCTTTTCGCAAAGAACTTCGTTTTTGATTATGTTAACGGTTATGTCAGGGTCGATATAACCGAGAACATCAAGGTCAAGCTCCATCTCGGAGTCAATCTTTATGATATCCTTAAAGCCCATCTTCTTGCTGTGAACATTCTTGATTATTGCAACGGTGCAGTCAAGCTTGTCAAGCTCCAGATGAAGATAAATATCCATACTTTTGCCCGCTTTTATGTGGTCAATAACAACGCCGTTTTTGATAGAATCAATATGCATTTATTCCACCTCCAGCAGTTTAAGAATAAGTGCCATGCGAATGAATTTTCCGTTGAGAACCTGTCTGAAATAACAGGCTCTTGGGTCGGAGTCAACAGAAGTGTGAATTTCGTTAACTCTGGGCAGCGGATGAAGAA
>JAZLCS010000029.1:0-3703 GCA_045614385.1 Acutalibacteraceae bacterium
GTAAGCAACTGTGTTCCAAATAACAGCCGGGTCATTATGCTCAACAAACCCTTCGTTATAAACCTTTGAAGCGGCACGGGCAACGCAGAGATTATAGAAGGCTGAATCATCTGTGATTTCATCGGGAACAAAATCTTCAGCCGTCATTTCGATAACATTTTCAACAGATTCGCCGTCCATTGCCATATAGTAGGTTGACTTCATTTCACCGTATTCCGCAATAAGTCGGAAATCGGGAATTGTTTCGGTCATGACGGCGGTGAACTCATATATCTTATCTTTTTCGGTTTCAATTTCAAGGTATGTGTAGTCACACTCAAACTCATCAACAATCGGCGACCACATAATGCCTTCAAGTCTGACTCTGACACCGTCTTTCGGCGAAACAAATCTGAAACCGGTCATGCCGTATTCGGCTTCAATGCCTGTATCAATGGCTTCAATTTTGCCCTGCAGAGCATGATATTCGTCAGAATCGGCATTGTAAAGAGTGAGAAGCAGGTTTCCGCTTTCATCTTCTTTGTTGTTATCTTTTTTGTTTGCAGGTTTTTTATCGTTTGCCTTTTCGGTTGTCTGCACATTTTCGGTTGTTGTTTCTCCGTTATCCTTGCCGCCGCAGGCTGCCAAGGAAAGCAGCATAACAAAAGAGAGAACAACCGCAATCAGTTTTTTCATATACATTCCTCCTTATCCGAGAGAAGTGGTAACATAAATTGTGTAATCGATGCCATCGCCGGGATATTCATATTCCTGAGTGTAGCCTTCATCAAGATAAGTCATGAACACAGGGCTTTCATACTGACTGTTTTCGGGACGGATTTCCCAATTATAAGGAATCTCATATTCTTCTGTATATCTTACAAAATCTCCGTCACGGTATGTTTCAAAAACAACGGTAACTGTCTTCATTTCGCCGTTCCACGCATCAAGCTCATTCATTATTTCAAGCGGTTCATTGTAAATATATTCTTCCTCAACAATGTAACCATCGTTATTATGAACTTCTTTTGTTACATTAAGAGTTTGTTTATCAACATAGCAGACAGTCTGAATATAAAGCTCGTCGTTGGGGTCATCACCAAGATTTTCGAAGATGTAATATTCATCCGTTTCTTCTCTGAGGCTCAGATTATCGTGAATGAGTGAATAAGCGATATAATCGTTATACCAAGTTTCGTCTATAACTTCTTCTTCGGCGCCGAACAAATCGACAAATGCACGGACATAAAATCTTCCGCCATTAACAGACAAAATATTCATATCCTTATACTCAAAAGCAATAAGATGTTCTTCGGCATATTTTAAATTCTGGTCACATACTCTGACTATTTCTGAATTGAATTTAAAAAACGCTTCAACCGTAGTTTCATTCTCTGAATCAACGGATACATAACTGACACATTCGTTTCTCTTTAGAAGATTTTCAAGAAGGTTAGCTTCAATTACCCTGTTCAGCAAATCCTCTTTGCTTTCATTTGATACGGATTCAACAACGGCATTTGTTGTTGATGTTGTAATTTCTTCGCCGTTATCATCCGAACAAGAAGCAAACACAAACGGAACAACAGCACAAAGAGCAAGTGAAACAACTTTTTTTAGTATATTCATAGAATCCTCCTTATTTATTCGGTTTATAACCCTTTGATGAATAGGGATTTTTGTTTTCTTTGGGCGGGTCGGGAATATTTCCGACTCTGACGAGCCATGACAAAACTGCTGTTTTTATTGCAACGCCGATAACCCAGACGGCAAGTGCACCTGCAAACCACCATAGCGAAATATCAAAAATGAAATGAGCCGCAAGCAGAAGCCACGCAGGAATTGTCCATTCAAGATTAAAAATCAGATTTATACCGAGTGCCGCAAAGAATCCGCCGTTGACCTGCGGTCTTTTTTTCACTGCATCACCGCCTTATTCAACAATAAGTCTGCCGGTAATTCCACGTTCAAGAGCGTTATGAACTGAAAGGTATTCGTCAAGTATTTCTCTGCATGAGGTTGAAACCATTCTGGGCTTGCCGTTTTTGGCAACCTCGTCATAAGAAACAGAAAAGAATTTTTCAAGGTTCTTGAAATGGAAGTGCTGAAGACCGATTTTATAAATTTTATTATCATCAACGGGTTCGTCGTTGAGAACAAATTTGTCAAACTCGTGTCTGCCACGGTTGTAAACAACCCTTGTGCCTTTGGAGAACTGATAAAACTCGCAGTGTGAGCCTTCCCACACCTCATCACGAAGCATAAAAGCTATCATTCGTTTAAGCTGTTCGCCGGTTACACGAAGCATATATGCGGGGTCGTCATAAGGGAAGCACTCCGCCAGATCCTGATAAAGAACAATGGGACCGAGTTCAGTTGTGCGAACACTTCCCGAGCCGAGAAGCATAAGGTCAAGGCCAAGGCTGTCACGCATAATATCGGCAAACAAACCGCCAAGCTCAGTTTCACGGTAGCGTGACGGATGCGTGAGCTGCCTTTTGAGTCTTGTAACAAGGCGGCCGTATTTCATATCCGTCTTGTCCTTATAGAATTTAATTATACTTTCAAGCGCTTTATCTCTCGGACAGGTTTCTTCGCATATCGGAATTGTTTTCCATTCGTAGCTGTCAATACAGTTGTTGTCAGTATCAACCATAATATCAAATCTGCCTATCTGATCTGTGCCTGTGCCGGCCTGAACAATAACGATATTGTTGACAACAGCAGGCTCATCAATAAATGTATGCGAGTGACCGCCGACTATAATATCAACACCCCAAGCAGGGTCAAGCTGTGCAGCAAGCTTTTTGTCTTCTTCAAATCCGATGTGGGTAAGAAGAACGGTAAAGTCTATATCAATCGCATTGTAAGTGTTACAGATTCTGCCGACAGCCTGTGCAGCTTCTTCAATATCCACAAAAGTACCTACAAGCCCGTCATTCTTTGTCTGCGAAAGAACGTCCTCAGTAAGAATACCGATAAAGAGCACTTTCATACCGTCAATTTCGATTATATGGTGTGGTTTGAAAAGTCTGGCACCATTTGTCTTGATATGTAAGTTGGCATTGATAATCGGGAACTTCGCACATTTTTCGATAAACAGAAGATGCGCAACGCCGTAATCCGTTTCGTGATTACCGACGGTTACAACGTCAGGAGAGAGCATATTCATAATTTCGATTGTTGAAACACCCTGATATTCAGAATCAATAACAGAGCCTCTGAACATATCACCTGCGATACAATAAACAGCGTTCTTTTCTTCGGCACGCACTTTGTTTACGTAGCCCGAAAGCATAGAAACACCGCCGATAAGGACTGAATCAATTTCTTCGGCAAGAAAGTCGCCGTGCAAATCGTTTGAGTGTAAAACAGTGAGTTTCTTTAAATTTTTCATATTTTCATTTCTCGCTTTCCTCGCATTTTTCGCAGCAATCACAGTAAAATTCAAATTCAAACTTTTCAAGCGTGGAAAAGTCTGAAAAGTTTTTGGCAACAGATTTAAGCATAGATAACCCCTTTATATATTTTTACATAGTAATTGTATCAAATAAAAATCAATCGCACATCGTACTTTAGTGCAAATTTTATGATATTTTTAATTATATTTTAAAAATAAGCAAAAAAGACGGCAGATTTCTCTGCCGTCTTGGGGAACTCCCTCAGTCACTTCGTGACAGCTCCCTCACGAGGGAGCCTTTTATTTTGTTTAGTGAGCAATGCC
>JAZLCS010000030.1:0-4705 GCA_045614385.1 Acutalibacteraceae bacterium
CTCATCACACCTTTAGGTGTGCATACTGTCGGCTTGATGATATGCAATTCCTGCGGAATTGATGATATACAAGGCTTACGCCTTGATTTTTTATAAAATTTTATAGTATAATCATTTCAAAGGAAGTGAAAGCATGTCCAAGAATTACTTGCTTATATATTCCGAACAATTAGCAACCGATATGATAGTATAAGTATATCAGTTGGTTGATTATATCTCTACACACTATAATGAACAAGATTACCGGATTGTTATTGTTCCTTTTGCCCTTAACATTGTCTTTTGTAGAATTGAAATACAGTTCCGTTGCAGTGTTTTCCGTAGCAACGTTCGCAGCAATTCAAGAAGGGGTTTATATTGCAATAAATTGCAAAAATAAGTAAGTCGGTTAATTCTGTTTTTTGATAAAAATAGTATTAGCGGTTTTAGTTTTTTACATGAGATGTGCTCACAAGAATTATTATATAGTTTCAAAAATTAATTTTAACCCATTGATTTTGCTGAAAAAATATATTATAATGATTACACACAAAAGAATAAACACAGTTCAATGAAGGTTATTTTATAACTTCCGTTGTCGGACATATTGCCAAACAATGCGTTCGGGGATAAGGAAATCGCAGTGAGAATCTGCAGCAACAGCCATTGCCGTAACTCTCGTTTGCTTTGCAAACGGTCAAGTCGGAATGCTTATCGTTCTGTGCCTCATAAAAGTCTCTTGGGCAAAGTGAAGAGATGCAGGTGTTACGGATATGGGTAGGGTATCCGTGTTTATGCACACAAAAGCACTCTCACGAAGGGTGCTTTTATTTTATCCTTTTTGTAAAAAACAAACACATGAAAGGATTTTTAAAAATGAAAAAAACAGCTGTTTCCATTGGTTCCGTCTTATTGTCTCTTATAATTGCTTTCTGTTTCGTTTCTTGCGGAAATACGGCTTATAAAACAGGTTTGTGGGAAAATGCAGACTATCTCGAAGATGCCGAGTTCGGCAAAGGCGAAACTACGGTGCAGGTGGAGGTAAGGGCAGAAGAACGGTCAGTTACCTTTACAATCAATACCGATAAAACAACACTTGGAGCTGCTCTTCTTGAGCATAATCTGGTTGAGGGAGAAGACGGTCAGTACGGCCTCTATATTAAGGTTATAAACGGAATTACTGCCGATTACGACATTGACCGGAGCTATTGGGCTTTCAGTAAGAACGGTGAATATATGATAACCGGTGCGGACAGAACCGAAATTGCCGATGGTGAACATTATGAGTTTGTCTACACCAAATAAAAAAGAGCCGAGGAGAAATCATCGGCTGTATCAGGTATGGGAAATGTGTATTTTCGCAATGCTCGGTACGCTTATGTTCTGTTCCAAAATCATCATGGAAATATTGCCGAACATTCATCTGCTCGGAATGCTTACGATGGTTTATACGGTTGCATACCGAAAAAAAGCATTGATACCTATTTATGTTTATGTTTTCATAAACGGACTGTTTGCGGGATTTACGATATGGTGGATTCCTTATCTGTATATTTGGACTGTTCTTTGGGCATTGACAATGCTGATACCGCAGAGTATTTCAAGAAAGACAGCGTGTGTTATTTATCCGATTATATGCAGTCTGCACGGATTTGCATTCGGAATACTGTATGCACCTGCACAAGCACTGCTGTTTGATTTGGATTTTGAAAAAACAGTAGCATGGATAATATCGGGATTTCCTTTCGATGTTGTTCACGGAATCGGAAATTTCGTTGCAGGTTTGCTGATAGTTCCTCTGTCCGAGATGTTAAAAAAACTTATGCGCAAGGCAGCACAGTAAACGAATATATGGATAAAATTCTTCTTGCTGTAATTGAATAAAACACCACATTGTTTATGGTTTACTTTTTAAATGTTATTGTATTTGTAATTCAAATATGATAAAATACAAATGATA
Source organism: Acutalibacteraceae bacterium (assembly GCA_045614385.1). GTDB lineage: Bacteria > Bacillota > Clostridia > Oscillospirales > Acutalibacteraceae > CAG-177. The sequence continues at coordinate 1,940 of JAZLCS010000030.1, forward strand.
TCAGATTGAATTTTTTGACAAGAGGTGAAATCATGAGTTCGATAAATCAATATCCGTTTGTTTTTGTTCACGGTATGTTTGGTTGGGGCAGTGCAATCGGAATCGACAAGATTTCGCCGTATTGGGGTTCAACTACCGGCAATCTCATGAAGTATCTTGCCGAGTGCGGATATGAATGCTGCGCGGCGTCTGTCGGCCCTGTTTCGAGTGCGTGGGACTGTGCCTGCGAGCTTTATGCTCAGCTTATGGGAACAAGAGTTGATTACGGCGTTGCTCATTCCAAAACTCACTCTCATGAACGTTTCGGAAGGACTTACGGCAAGCCGATTGTCAACGGATTCGGTAAAACCAAAATTCATTTAATCGGTCACAGCCACGGAGGTCAGGTTATCAGATTGCTTGCGCACCTTCTGACTTACGGCGATGAAAATGAAAAGAACGCGACAGATGAAACTGATATATCCGGGCTTTTCACAGGCGGGAAGGAAGATTGGATTTCAAGCATAACTTCGATATGTGCTCCGAATAACGGAACAACGCTGTATTACATGGCAGAAAAAGCAAATATAATTCATCCTCTCGGCCGCGCGGTGGATTTTGCAATGGCTGTTTTCGGAAGAACTCCCATACACGGCAGGTTTGTTGATTATCAGCTTGAGCAATACGGTTTGACTCCCTTGAGAGGCGAAAAAAAGGCGGATAAAATCATAACCGCAATGAACAGAATGAGAGACACCGATGATAATGTGCTTACGGATCTTTCTTTCAAGGGTGCATATGAACTGAACAAAAAGATTGAAATCAGTAAAAACATAAACTATTTTTGCTATACATCAAGCGGCAGCTCAGGGGAAAAATATAAACCTCAAAACATAAACTTTCCTTTGCTAAAGCCTGTAAGCAGCCTTATTGCAAAGCATGATTTGCCTGAAACGCAATACGGTATTATTTTTGATGAGTCATGGCGAGAGAATGACGGGCTTGTAAACACACCTTCCGGCAAAAATCCGATTGATGAGCCTGCAAAGGAATATGACGGAGATATCGAGCCGGGTGTTTGGAACATAATGCCGGTGATGATTGGTGATCACGGCCAGGCAGCAGGGCTTTTGGCAAATAAAAATGAGCTTCGCGGTTTTTATGAGAATCTTGCCGAGATGCTTGTTGAAACCGAAAAATAATTTTATGTGATTGAGTGTATACATATCAAAGAATCCGGAATGCAGTGCATTTCCGGATTCTTTTGTTAAATTATTCTATTTTGCATAAAGCAGGCCTATAACAAAGTTTCTTATTCTGCATGGAAGCACTTTACATAAAACGCTTAAAATTTTATAAATGTACCCAATGGTATAAATCGGTTTTGTGTGTTTCTTTAAAGCGATTTTAGCAATATATTTTCCGGCAAGTTCAGGGCTCATACCATTTTGTTCGTCTTTTTCCATGCTTTCTACGCTTCGCGATATCCTGCCGTTATATATGTCATCACCTGCAAAGGATTTTTTTCTTGCTTGTGTGAAATCGGTGCAAATATCACCCGGTTGAACGGATGTCACTCGGATTCCGAATGCTTTCAGTTCGTTATCCAACGCGCATGAATAGGAGTCTGTTGCCGCCTTGGTGGCGGAATAAAAGGCCTGAAACGGGATGTGAGCAACTGCTGCAACAGAGCTGATATTAACAATATGTCCTTGGCCCTTTCTGCGCATAATCGGTATTACAGCGCGGTTTATATTAATCATTCCGAAGAAATTAACATCAAACTGTGTCTTTGCATCAGAAGTTTTGGTGAACTCAACTGCTCCTGATATGCCGAAGCCCGCGCAATTAACAACTATATCAATGGCGTTTTCGGTATCAACAATTTGTTTGATTGCGCTAAAAACAGCTTGTTCATCGGTGATATCCGTTTTTATATGTATGACATTTTCTATGGGAATATTTCTTCTGCTCAGTTCATATACCGTGCATCCCATGTTTCTCAGAGCGATGGCGGTGTGGCGGCCAATGCCTGAACTTCCGCCTGTTACAATTGCAACTTTATTTTTCATGTTTATCTCCGTGTGATTATTCTTTAACTCCGATTTGAAGTTCATTAGCGTGTTTTTTCATCGCTTCAATACAGATGGAGGCAACTTCCTTTATATCCATACAGAGCATTTCGCAGCCTTGTTTAATCAATTCACGGTTGCATTTTGCGGCAAACTTTTTATCTTTGAATTTTTTCATGAAACTTGAAATTTCCATATCTGTGATGCCGGCAGGTCTCATTCTTGCGGCGGCTTGAATAATGCCTGTCAGTTCGTCAACGGTAAAAAGAGATTTTTCCATGTTTGTTACAGGTTCAATATCGTTCCTGAGTGTGTATCCGTGAGAAAGAATTGCGCGGATTTCTTCATCGGAAACGCCGGCTTCTCTGAGCGGCTCGGATGTATGGTCGAGATGCTCGTCAGGGTGTTGCTCATAATCGAAATCATGCAGATATCCTATAGCCATCCAATGATTTTTGTCTTCGCCAAAATATTCAGCCAATCCTCCCATTGCAACCATAACATTTTTGGCGTGCAGAATCAGATGAGGTTCACTTGTGGTGGTTGAAAGAAGTGCCTTAGCTTTTTCTAAAGTCAGCATTTTATTTCTCCTTTGCGTTCTTATGTGTTAATTATAATTCCGATATAACTTTATGTCAACGAGAAATAACAGTTGCAAACAGACAACCGATAATTTGCAGCTTTTGAAAATATCAAGAAGAATTACGTTTTTATG